>UQYH01000028.1 GCA_900545185.1 uncultured Eubacteriales bacterium
ATAATATTTGAAGTAAAGCAGATGACATTCATAAAATGTCATAAAAGCTAAAATGTTTCATTATGAAACATTTTATATACATACGTATGCAATCGTCACAGGTACGCGGCAGAACGCACAATTTTGTACCCTTGCCCGAAATTTAAAAAACCTGCTGCATAAATTTCTTTACTTTAGCCATAAAATGGTATATAATAAACGTAGAAACAGTGAAGAGACAGAAAAGAGGAGCGCAAGTGAAGCTAAATTTGGAAGAATGGAAAAAAAGTCTTTTTCATAAGGATATATGCGTGGTGGGCATCGGCATCAGTCATTTGCCGCTGATTGATTACCTTGTGTCGCTGGGTGCCAATGTGACGGCTTGCGATGCCAAAACAGCAGAGCAATTGGGTGCAAACGGACGTGCTTTGGCCGAAAAAGGGGTGCGCCTTAAGCTGGGAGACAATTACCTGCAGGATCTTTCGGGTGATATCATTTTTAAAACACCGGGGCTGCGGCCGGATGTTCCTGCGCTTTTGGACGCGGCGGCGCACGGCATTTGCGTAACGACGGAAATGGAAACGTTTTTAGAGCTGTGTCCGGCACATGTGACGGCCGTGACGGGCAGCGACGGCAAAACAACCACAACAACGCTCATTTACAAGCTTTTGTCGGCGGCAGGCTTTAAAACGCATGTGGGCGGCAATATCGGCGCGCCGCTTTTGCCGCAGATCGATACCATTGCCAAGACGGATCGGGTGGTGCTGGAGCTTTCGAGCTTTCAGCTGCAAACGATGACAACTGCACCGCAAACGGCGGTTATCACCAATATTTCTCCCAATCATTTGGATTATCATAAGGATTATGGGGAATATATAGAAGCAAAGAAAAATATTCTGCGTTATCAATCGGCACATGATTTGGCGGTGCTGAACCTGGACAATGAAGTGACGCGCAAGCTTTCGAAAGAAGCAAACGGACGCGTGCTGACCTTTTCGCGTCGGGACAAGGCAGATATTTGCCTTGAGGACGGACAAATTTATGTTTGCGGTGAACCTGTTTTGCCGATTGCGGACATACGGATTCCCGGTATGCATAATGTGGAAAATTATATGGCGGCCATCGGGGCGGTGTATCCTGCGGTTTCTAAGGAAGCAATCGTCACCTGTGCCAACACCTTCGGCGGTGTGGCGCATCGGCTGGAATTTGTGCGTGAGCTTAGCGGCGTGCGGTATTTTAACAGCTCGATTGATTCTTCGCCCAATCGTACCATTCATGCACTCAGTGTGTTTTCTGAGCCGGTGGTTTTAATTGCCGGCGGCAAGGATAAGGGGATTCCCTATGATGACTTGGGTCCTGCGGTACGGAAGCATGCCAAGGCGCTTGTGCTGATTGGCGCAACGGCCAAAACCATTGCCGAGGTGGCGCAAAAAGCCGCGCCGCAGGTGCCTGTATACTTTGCCAAAAGCTATGAATCGGCCGTTTTGCAGGCCAAAAATCTGGCAGAGCCGGGCGATGTTGTGTTGCTATCCAATGCCAGCACCAGTTTTGATATGTTTAAAAATTTTGAAGAACGCGGTAATTTATTTAAGGATTTGGTGAATCGTTTATGAAGCATACATTGATGAATTTGGCGGCAGCAGACGGCATCTCCGGCTTTGAGTTTTCGTTAACCGATACGGTTTGCCGCTTGCTCAGCCCCTACTGCGAAAGCGTAGAGGCCGACCCGATGGGCAATGTCGTCGGTGTGATCCCCGGCACGGAACCGGCCGGCGGCTCTGTCATGCTGGAGGCGCATATAGACGGTATCGGACTGATGGTGTCGGATATCAGCGAGGATGGCTTTTTGTCTTTTGTTCCTGTCGGCGGTGTGGACGGCGCCATTTTGCCGGGAGCGGAGGTGCGTGTCTGCGGACGTGAGGTGCTGTACGGTGTGATTGGTGCAAAGCCGCCGCATTTGCAAACCGGAGGCGAAAGCGGTGCGGCAGATTGGCACGATATGGTGATTGATATCGGCTGCGGCGGTGAAGCGGCACGGCAAAAGGTGGCAGTGGGCGATATGGTTTGCTTTGCCGAACGCCCCAAGGCCTTGCACGGCGGCGTTCTTTCGGGCAAGAGCTTTGATGACCGTGCCGGGCTGATTTCTCTCCTTTTATGTTTGGAGGAACTGAAGGGTGCAGAGCTGCCGTTTACGGTTTATGTCGTGGCGGCGGTGCAGGAGGAGGTTGGCCTGCGCGGTGCGGCCATGGTGAGTGAACGGCTGATGCCGGACTGTGCGTTTGTGGTGGATGTTTGCCACGGTGACACGCCCGATGCAGGCCGGGAGAGTATTTTTAAATTGAAAAGCGGTGCGGTTATCAGCTTTGGCCCTAACATTCATCCGTATCTTTCCAATTTGGCCAAAACGGTTGCACAGAGCGAGGAAATTACGGTTAGCTATGATGCCGACGGCGGCGATACGGGCACGGATGCATGGGCGGTACAGGTGGCCGGGACAGGCATACCTGTTTTGCTGCTTTCTGTTCCGCTGCGCTATATGCACACCACGGTTGAAACCTTGCATTATGATGATGTGAAGGCGGTGGGCGCGCTGCTTGCGGCTATGCTGCAAAAACTGGATTTGGAGGAACTGGCATGTACCTTTCGGAATTAACGGCGCTTTCGGGCGTTTCGGGCAATGAACAGGCCGTGCGCGCTTATATTTGCGAAAGACTGCACGGACACTGCGAAAAAATTGAAATTGATAGCATGGGCAATGTGATGGCCTTTAAAAGCGGCACGAAACAAACCAACCGGACCTTAATGCTGTGTGCACATATGGACGAAGTGGGATTAATTGTGAGCCGCATTACAGAAGAAGGTTTTTTAAAGTTTAAAACGGTCGGCGGTATTGATCCGCGCGTGCTGGTTTCTAAGCGCGTGTATGTGGGACAAAACGCTTTGCCGGGTGTCATCGGCCGCAAGGCGATTCATCTTTTAACGGTAGAGGAACGAAAAAAAGCCCCGAAGGTTAAGGATTTGCTGATTGACATCGGCGCGGCCGATATGGCCGAAGCCGAAACACTTGTATCGGTTGGCGATTATGTGACCTTTGACAGCGACTTTGTGGAATTTGGAGAAGGACGCATTAAAGCCAAAGCGCTTGATGATAGGGTGGGCTGCGCGGTTTTGCTGCAGCTTTTGGAAAAAGAATGTGCCGTTGACCGCTGGTTTGTTTTTACCGTACAGGAGGAGACAGGCCTGCGCGGCGCGCGGCTGTGCGCACGCAGAATTAAGCCTGATTTGGCTGTGGTGCTGGAGGGGACAACCTGTTCGGACTTGCCCGGCACGGAGGATAAAATGACCTCAACGCGTTTGGGCGGCGGCGCGGCCATATCGCTGATTGACGGCGCAACAAGCTATAACCGCACCCTGGCTCGGTGGCTGTATGACCTGGGACAGCAAAAGGGCATTGCGGTGCAGTTTAAAAAAACGGCCACTGGCGGCAATGATGCAGGGAGCATCCACACGGCGGCCGGCGGTATTTTGACGGCTGCGATTTCCGTGCCGGCACGGTATATTCATTCACCGTCCGGCGTGATTGCAAAAGATGATTACAGCGCGGTTTTACAATTAACCGAGGCATTACTGGAGGAGGCAGATTATGCTTGCACGTTTACAAAAACTATGTGAAACAGCGGCGCCGTCCGGAGCGGAGGGCGCGTTGGCGAAGATAATAGAGGAGGAAATTCGTCCGTTTGCGGATGAAATATATCAAGATGCACTGGGTAACCTGATTGCCCACAAAAAGGGTGACGGAAAACGCCTGATGTTTGCCGCGCATATGGACGAAATTGGTTTGACAGCCACCTGTTACGGTGAAAAAGGGCAGATTTATGTATCCGCTCTGGGCGGGATCAATCCGCATGCGGCGCTGTATCAGCACGTGCAGTTTACAGGCGGCGCAAAGGGTGTTTTGGTGCCGGACGGCAAACAGGCCGATTTGATCAAAACGCTTAAAACGGGCGATATGTATGTTGATGTGGGGGCAGGCAGCGAGGAAGAAGCGCAAAAGCTTGTGGCCTTGGGTGAAACAGCCGTGTTTGACGGTGCGTTTTACAAACAGGGAGATGTGGTTGTCTCGAAGGCTTTGGATAATCGTGCCGGGTGCTGTGTGCTGATAGAAGCCATGCGGCGCATTCAACACCATTCCAACGACCTGTATTTTGTATTTACCGTCAGCGAGGAATTGGGCTTGCGCGGCGCAAAGGCGGCCGCCGTGAGCGTTAAACCGGATTTTGCTGTGGCAATTGATGTGACGCGGACGGGAGATACCCCCTCCGGCGGCAAGATGGCTGTTAAACTGGGACAAGGTGTGGCCGTTAAAATTATGGACAGTTCCTTTTTGGCGCATCCTATCATAAAAACAGCCATGCAGGCAGTGTGTAACGATCAAAACATTCCCTTTCAGCCGGAGGTGCTGGAGCGTGGCGGTACGGATGCAGGCGCAATCCATTTAACGGGCGGCGGTGTGCCGTCCGGCTGTATTTCAATTCCCACGCGGTATATTCATACCCCGTGCGAGATGATTCATCAATCGGATTTGGAAGCGGCAGCGGCATTGGCAACCGCTTTGATTGAAAGAGGCTTATAACACAATAGAAGATGTTTGCCGCCGTTATGAGCGGCGGGGCTGCTTTTTGCGGCGCTGTAAGCCGCTGCAAATGTGAAATTATGGGGCTTTCTGCCCTTTATGAAAAACTGACAGAAGGGGTGTTACGTGATGGACTACAAGAAAAATTTACCCGGCGAAACGATGTATGACAAGGCGTATACCGATGCGGAGCGTGAAGAAAAGGAAAACGCTGCGGCAGAGGGGGCATCTGCGCAGAACGCGGAAACAGTACAGGACATGGGAACAAATGATGCATCGGCTGCCGAGACGACCTCTGCAACGAGTGCCGAAGGCAGCACGGGCGGCCATGCAGGCACGGCAGCACAAGCGGACAATACGGCACAAGCAGAGCCGAGAACGGCCGTATATGACGTGCCGCCGCAAGCACGGCCGACTGCACAAACGGCCGAAAAACCGGCACCGAACCTAAAGCGGCAATTTGCCATAGCCTCTATGGTGCTGGGCATTTGCTCACCGGTTATTTTGTTTGCAATTCCGCTGATCGGTATTGTACCGGCGGCAGTCGGCAGCGTATTCAGTCTTGTGTTTGGCATTTACAGCCATAAAGAATATCCCGGCTTTTGCTGGAGCGGTATTATTTTATCGATTATCACACTGGTTTTGGCGCTACTTATGGTGATATTGGGCTGTATTGTCGGCTGGAGTATGATTTTGTATTTTGCAAATTACGCGCAGGACAGTTTTCCGAATTTTTATCGGGGCTTTTATTACTAAACATCAAACAGAGCACAGCTTCCGCAAAGGGCAGAGACTGTGCTCAGACTGTCGAAAAACTATATTATAATCCAACTTGAGAAGTTGTCAGAGGGGTATCCCCCTCTGACTTAAAACGCGGTTTTCGCGGGCGTGTACCGCAAAAACCGCTCCTATAAAGGGCTGGCGCGGTGAGCGCCGCGCGAGCGAAAGCCCTTATTCTCAAGCGAAAACTCTCGAAGAGAGATTTCGACTTGAAGCGTGTCGACTTTTTCGACACGCTCAGCACAGCTTCCGCAAAGGGCAGAGGCTGTGCTCTGTTTATGCTGTACGTGATTCGATCAGGCAAAATTACAGTGCGCTGAGCACGTACTTGTTAAAAAAAGTCTCTGTCGCGTCCGGCACGACCGAGTAAAACGTATCGTCCACGGTAACGCAAACGCCTTTTTGACATTCGCCCATACAAAATGTGCCCGAAAGCTCAACCGTATCGATTAAATGATGTGAAGCGATTAAAGACTGCAGCTGTTCAATAACCTGTCTGGAGCCTTTAATGTGACAAGAGGAACCAATACAAACCGTTATTTTCATTTTGCAACCTTCCTTACATAATAAAAGTTTTATATGAATCGTTATTCTGTGTGAATCGCGGCCGTGTAAAAGGCGCGTTCCTTTTCGTTTCCTTTAACGCTTTGCGCTGCGGCAACAAGCGGTATCCATGCTTGAATTTGCGCGGCTTCTGTCTTGTTTTTTTTACAAAATAAAGAGAGATACTCCGCGGCAGTCTCCCGGTTTTGATGCAAGCAAAACAGCAAATAGGTTCGAGCCGCATCGGCCGCGGGATTTCCCTGTGTGGCATGTGACCAGTCCAAAATATAAGGCGTTTCGTTTTCATCGATAATAATATTGGCCGGAGCAAAATCGCCGTGGCAAAGCTTACTGCCGCTTGGCATATTGCTTAAATTGTGCAAAAGTGCGGTGCGCGTGGCTTCGTCCAAATCGGCTCTGTTAATCCGATGGCGCATTTTATCGGCAAGGTTATGTAAAAGCGGACAACACTGTGCGTGTACGGTAAGCTGCAAGTCAACAAACCGTTCCAGACATTCGCTTTTTTTCTGCGGTTCTTCATGCATCAGCTGCGCCAGGGTTTTGCCTTTAATATAGCTGTAAACAATGGCCCATTTTCCTTCAATGGTCGTGACTTCTTTAATCTTCGGAATCATAAGGGCGGTTTCTTCAACGCGTGCCTGATTTAAGGCTTCGTTTAAAATATCCCCCTTGGAAAAATCACTGCTAAACACCTTCATGCACAAATCGCCGTCGCGATAAACGGTTTTATTGTTCCTGACGGCAATAATTCTGTCCAGCTTCATGCCGGGGTTCCTCCTTTGGTGTGCACAAACAACATATTTGTTAATAATTTAACAACGCGTGTGTAAAATAAAACTTGTTAATATTGTATAACAAGTATGCAAATATAGTATAACACATATCATTCCGTTTCGCAAGAGCAAATCACATATTTTAACGCAAAAAACTGCGGAGTTGACTTTGCCTGCAAAAACTGATATACTAATTGAAAGATGAATTTTAAACAGAAGGGTTGAAGATATGAATATACTGGCAGTCGGCGATATTGTGGGGGACGCAGGTACGGAATGCTTTTTATCCTGTATTGATGCGGTTAAAGCGCAATATGCCATTGATTTTTGTATTGTCAATGCCGAAAACGCCTGCACGAGCAACGGCATCAGCCGCAAAAAGGCAGAAATGCTGCTCGGCGGCGGTGCGGATGTTTTAACGCTGGGCAATCACACCTTTCGCCAGCGTGAAGCGGCGGCCTTGCTGCATAACAACAAGCGCGTGATTCGTCCGCTTAACTTTCCGCCGGGCACACCGGGACGCGGCAGTGTGGTGGTTGAAAAAAACGGGCTGCGTATTGCTGTTTTAAACGCGTTGGGACGGATTTATATGGACTATACGGACTGTCCCTTTCGTGCCGTTGACGCGGCTTTAGAGCAGCTTTGCGCCGATTTGGTTTTTGTGGATTTTCATGCCGAAGCCACCAGCGAAAAAATATCGATGGGCTGGCATTTGGACGGGCGCGTGACGGGTCTTTTCGGTACGCATACGCATGTGCAGACGGCAGATGCGTGGGTGCTGCCCAAAGGAACAGGGTACATTACGGATTTGGGCATGACGGGGCCGATATACTCCTGCTTGGGCGTAAAGCGTGAAATTACGCTGGAACGCTTTATGACATGCATACCGCGCCGATTTGAATTTGCGGACGGCAAATCTCAATTTTGCGGCGCTGTCTTTTGCGTGGATGAGGCAAGCGGACAAACAAAAGAGGTTAAAACCATATGTGTGCGATAACGAAGGGAGAAGTCCGTGCGGCGGCGCTCAGCCGTCGAGCGGCTTTGGGTGCAAAACGGCGTGATATCCTTTCGCGGCAGATTGCCGGGCATGCTTTGTGTTATGCCAAACAATGTGCGGCGCGGACGGTGTTTTTATATGCCGCAACGCGTGAGGAGGCAGATACCCGCCCGCTGATTACCGCGCTTTTGCAAAACGGCTGTACGGTTTGTCTGCCCAAATGCAGCGGACAGGGCGTGATGCATGCATTTGAAATTGATGATATACACAACCTGCGCCCCGGCCGTTACGGCATTTTAGAGCCGCCGGAGCAAAATCCCGTGTCACCCGCCGGCATTGACTTGGTCTTTGTGCCCGGCTGTGCCTTTGGCAGAGACGGCAGTCGGCTGGGATACGGCGGCGGATATTATGACAGGTTTTTACCGGCTTGCCGTGCGGCAAAGTTTGTTGGTTTGTGCTTTGAAGCCTGTTTGACAGATACCTTGCCGCATGAGCAAACAGATGTGTGTATGCATGCCGTGATTACGGAAAAGGGTGTTATGAATATTCTGTAAAAAATTTGTTTCTGCATTGCAATGCAGCGAAAAATGTGCTATACTAAACTTGTGTGTAAAAATAGGGAAGAAGAGCACAAAAAATAAGTGAAATGAGGATGAAGATGGACGTTTTTCTGGAATATTTAATGCGTAAAAAAGCCAGCGGAGCAGACTGGCTGAAAAAACTGGGCTTGGTGCTGGCGACACTGATTGTTTGTATGCTTGTTCTTATGTTTTTTCCCATGTTGGGAAAGTTTATGGCAGCATACACGCTTTTTGCCATAGCGGCCGTTGTATACGGTATGGTGGTGCTTATGCGCAACTTTAACCTAGAATATGAATATATTTATACAAACGGCGATTTGGATATTGATATTGTGAAGGCGCAAAAAACAAGAAAGCGCATGACCAGCTTAAAGTGTAAAAACATTGAACTGATGGCATCGGATACCAATAACGAATTTAAGCGTGAATTTACAAACGAGTCGATTTCCAAGCGCTTTAATGCCGTATATGATCCGGCACAGGGCGGCATTTATCACGCGTTATTTTTTCATGACGGTGAGCGCATGGTTTTAACCTTTCAGCCGCCTAAAAAATTATTGGATGCAATGAAAAAAATGAATCCGCGCTGCATACATATTGACGAAGCGGATGTTTTAAAGGATGAATCGGCAGAATAGGCACTGGGGAGATGCAGAGTATGAAGGCTGAAATCATTGCAGTCGGTACGGAAATTTTGGTTGGAGATATTGTTAATACAAACGCACAATTTCTATCGCAGCGTTTGTTTGCGCTGGGAATTGATATGTACTATCAAACCGTGGCAGGGGATAACCCAAGCCACCTGACGGAAGCGATCCGTCTGGCCTTTTCCCGTGCGGATATGGTTGTGCTTTCGGGCGGCTTGGGGCCGACGGAGGATGATTTGACAAAAGAAACAGTAGCGGAATATTTTCATGTTCCGCTGCTTTTTCATAATGAAATTGCAGAACAAATTCAAAGCTATCTGCACGGCAAAAGCTCAAAAAGCAATTTAAAGCAGGCATATATTCCGGAAGGGGCGATTGTGCTTGCCAACCACTGCGGCACGGCGCCGGGCATTATTTTGGAAAAAGACAATAAAATTGCCATTTTGCTGCCGGGGCCGCCGAGCGAGCTGCTGCCCATGTTCACCGAAAGTGTGGAGCCCTATTTAAAAGCCCGATCGGGTACGGTTATGGCAGAAAAATATATGCGCCTGTTCGGCATCGGTGAATCCAGGGTCGGCGAAATCACGGCCGATTTAATGGAGGGCAGCAATCCGACGCTGGCACCGTATGCCAAGGATCATGAAGTGCTGCTGCGCATTGCGGCCAAGGCGGCATCGCAGGCAGAAGCCGATGCTTTGATTGAAGGCATGCATCAAAAGGTGAAAGAACGGCTGGGTGACTATATTTATGCTTACGGTGAGCAGACCATGGTGCAGACCGTGGCAGCGCTGCTTTTGCAAAAAAAACTGACTGTTGCCTGTGCCGAATCCTGTACGGCAGGTCTTTTAACGGCAGCCCTGGGGGATATACCGGGCATATCGGCCGTGCTGTCCGAAAGCGTTGTCACGTATTCTAACGAGGCAAAAATGAAATATTTGGGCGTATCGGCACAAACACTGGATCGCTTTGGCGCTGTCAGCGAAGAGACAGCGCGCGAAATGGCACTCGGCATTCAAAAAGCGGCCGGCAGCGACATCGGCGTTTCGGTCACGGGGATCGCAGGGCCGGACGGCGGTACGCCGGAAAAACCGGTGGGACTTGTGTATGTCGGCGTGGCATATCAATCCCATGTGACGGTACTGAAATTGCAGCTGAACGGATCGCGGCAAAGGGTAAGACAGGCGGCCGTGATGCATGCACTGAACGGCGTGCGGCAGCAAATTTTGAAATTTGAGAAGAACGACAGATAAAGGGGATACGATCATGGAATCGAACGGTAATAAAAAAGAAAAAAAGGTCATTGCGCCCATCGTGCGTAAAACCACGGAGGAAGCCAAAAAAGAAGCGCTTGACATGGCCATGAAGCAAATTGAAAAAAACTACGGCAAGGGCGCCGTTATGCGGCTTGGCAGCGAAACAAGACTGAATGTTGAAACCATTTCAACCGGCGCGCTGAGCTTGGATATGGCGCTGGGCATCGGCGGCCTGCCGAAGGGACGTATTATTGAAATTTACGGTCCTGAATCCTCCGGTAAAACAACCGTTGCCCTGCACTGTGTGGCAGAGGCGCAAAAAAACGGCGGTATTGTTGCGTTTATTGATGCCGAGCATGCACTCGACCCCATTTACGCGGCGAATTTGGGTGTGAATGTGGATGATTTGATGGTGGCTCAGCCGGATACGGGTGAGCAGGGACTTGAAATTGCCGAAATGCTGGCCCGAAGCGGCGCGATTGATTTAATTGTTGTAGACTCTGTTGCGGCGTTGGTGCCCAAGGCAGAAATTGAAGGCGAAATGGGCGATTCGCATGTGGGCTTGCATGCACGACTGATGAGCCAGGCGTTGCGTAAGCTGGCCGGCGTTATCAGCAAGTCGAATACCGTGGCGATTTTTATTAATCAGCTGCGTGAAAAGGTCGGCATTACATACGGCAATCCGGAGGTTACAACCGGCGGCCGTGCGCTGAAATTCTATGCTTCGGTTCGTATGGAAATCCGCAAGCAGGAGTTCATTAAAAAGGGCACCGAGGCTATCGGCGTTCGCACGAAGGCCAAGGTTGTGAAAAACAAAATGGCTCCGCCGTTCCGTGAGGCAGAGTTTGATATTATGTACGGCGAAGGGATTTCCAAAACAGGCTGTGTTTTGGATGTGGCCGCCGACCTCGGTATTTTGAAAAAAAGCGGCACCTGGTACAATTACGGCGACGTGCGTTTGGGTCAGGGACGTGAAAATTCCAAAAATTATTTAAAGGAGCATCCGGACATGCTGGCAGAACTGGATCATAAGGTAAGAGAGGCTTTGCTTGCTCATCCGGCGGAAGAACAGCCGCATAAGGCTTTGCAGCAGGAGAAGGAAGATGAAAACACTAATTTGTAATGCACGGCTTTTAACCATGGATGAAGGTAAGGTGTACTCGGACGGCTGCATTGTTGCAGAAGATGCATATATTCGCTATGCCGGAGCGCAGAGGAATTTTACCGAAAGCTTTGACAAGGTGATTGACGCACGCGGCGGCATTGTTATGCCGGGTCTTGTGAATGCGCATACGCATTCGCCCATGACGCTTTTGCGCGGCTGTGCCAACGATTTGGCGCTGGACGAGTGGTTAAACGAGCACATTTTTCCGCTGGAGGATAAGCTGGACGGCGAGGCGGTGTATTACGGTACGCTTTTGGCCTGTGCCGAAATGATACGCAGCGGAACAACAACCTTTGCCGATATGTACTTTTTCAGCGACAACTCGGCGCGTGCGATACTGGACTCCGGGCTGAATGCCAACTTATCGCGCTGTGTAACGGGTACGCATCAGGATTATAAAAAACGGCTGGCAGAAGGACGGCAGCTGTTTGCCGAGTATCATCGTGCAGGTGACGGCAGCCTTTGGGTTGAACACAGTGCGCATGCTGTATATACGTGCAGCCGTGAGGTGCTGCATGCCGTTGCGGAGGCGGCGCAAAAAGACGGCACGGGGATTCACATTCATTTGAGTGAAACCATGAAGGAGAACCGCGACTGCTATCGCAAATACGGCAAATCTCCAACGGAAATCATGTGGGATACGGGCATTTTCTCGGTTCGTACCAATGCGGCGCATTGCGTTTATTTAAGTGAAAACGATATGGATATTTTAAGCCAAAACGGTGTGAGTATCTCGCATAATCCGACCAGTAATTTAAAGCTGGCAAGCGGTGTGGCCAACATTAAGGAAATCATGGGAAAACAGATTAACGTGGCGCTCGGTACGGATGGCGCAGCCAGCAACAATGCACTGGATGTTTTCAGCGAAATGAAGCTGGCCGCTCTTTTGCATAAAGGCATGCGGCTGGATCCGACGCTGATTGAAGCGCAAACCGCCCTTGAAATGGCGACCGTAAACGGTGCAAAAGCGCTGGGACGTGAAAACGAACGCGGTAAGCTGAAAGAAGGGTATCGTGCCGATCTGATTATTTTGGACGCAGATGCACCGGCGTTGTATCCGATGCACGACCCCGTATCGGCAGTGGTCTATAACGGCTGCGGCGGCGCGGTTGAAACCGTTATGTGTAACGGTCGGCTTTTAATGGAAAAACGAGAGCTGCTTGTGCTGGATATGGAAAAAATTAAGACAGGGGTATCGGCAGCCATGCACCGCATGGGGCTTTAAAAGAGAACATAGGGGGAAATACAAATGAGATACGCAGTGATTGACGTTGGCTCGAATACGATACGGCTTTGCATATATGAAAAGCATGATGGTGGCCTATCTTTAATTGTCAATGAGCGCGTTATGGCGCTTTTGGGGTCAAAAACAACAAACGGTGCGCTGAACGAAGAGGGGATTCGTGCGGCATCGGAGGCGCTTTTAAAATTGAAAGAAATTGCCGAGCGTGAGCAGGCAGAGCATTTGTTTGTTTTTGCAACGGCGGCACTGCGGAACATTACCAATACACAAGAAGCAACGGCCGAGATTATGAAAAACACAGGTCTTTTAATTGATGTGCTCAGCGGCGATGAGGAGGCTCTTTTAACCTATGCAGGCGCGGCAAAGGCGCAAAACATTGCCGATGGATTGATTGCCGACATCGGCGGCGGCAGCACGGAGCTTGTTTTGATCAAAGAAGGTAAAGTGCTTGCCAAGGCCAGCCTTGCCATCGGCTCATTGACGGCTTTTGTCCGATTTGTTAAAAAACGTCCTGCCGAGCGCGAACAGATTATGCACCTGCGTGAGCATATGCGCAGCATGATTGCCGAGCGCTTTACAGAAGGCACACAGGCATCGGTTTTATACGGCATCGGCGGCGCGGCGCGGACGGCATCGGAACTGGAAAAGATATTGTATCCGGCTTCGGGCGGCGCCATTCAAACCCTGGAAATGCTGTTATACAGACTTTTGGACGATGAAAAGCTGGCCGAAAAAAGTATTTTGGCGGCCAGTCCCGATCGGTTGGATACGGCACTGCCGGGTGTGGCGATTTTATGCGAAGCGGCGGCCTTTTTCGGCTGCAAACGGCTGGATGTCTGCAAGGCCGGTGTGCGTGAGGGATATTTACAAAAGAAGCTCGGCGAGAGTGGGGAACTATAATGGAAAAAACAGTCGCCTTTTGCACCTTGGGGTGCAAGGTGAATCAATATGAATCCGAAGCGGTTTTAGAGCAATTTATAAAGCGTGGCTACCGCGCGGTCGATTTTGCGGACAAGGCAGATGTATATGTTGTCAATACCTGCACCGTTACGCATTTAAGCGACCGAAAATCACGCCAAATGATTCGGCGTGCCAAGCACGAAAACCCGAATGCGGTGTTGGCTGTTATGGGGTGTTATGCACAAACCGCGCCGGAGGTCGTGGAAAAAATACAAGGTGTGGATATTGTCATCGGCACAAACGGCCGCACACGTGTGGTTGAAGCGGTGGAACAATTTTTGGAACAGAAAAAAACCATGAATTTGGTCAGAAAGCTGGAAAAGGACTGTTGTTTTGAACCGCTGGCAATTGACGGCAGCGGTCAAACACACACGCGCGCCTTTTTAAAGGTGCAGGATGGCTGCAATCAATTTTGCTCGTATTGCATCATTCCGTATGCGCGCGGCCGAATCCGTTCGCGCTCAATTGCCGATTCGGTTCACGAAGCGCGGCGCATGGCGGCGGCAGGCTTTTCGGAACTGGTGCTGACGGGGATTCATCTGGCATCTTGGGGGCGTGACAGTGAGGAAGGCAACTTGCTGGATTTGCTGACGGCCTTGCAGCAGGTGGAGGGGCTGAGCAGGATTCGTCTTGGCTCACTGGAGCCGACGTTGTGTGGTGAAGCCTTTGTACAGGGCATAGCTCAATTAGATAAGGTTTGCCATCACTTTCACCTATCGCTGCAAAGCGGTTGCGATGCAACGCTTAAGCGCATGAATCGGAAATATACAACGGAGCAGTATCGGGAGGCCGTAGAACGTCTGCGTAGGGTGATGCCCGACGCGGCGATTACGACGGATATTATTGTCGGCTTTCCGAGCGAAACGGAGGAAGAGTTTGCCGAAACGGTTCGGTTTTTGAAAAACATCCATTTGGCAGATGCGCATATTTTTAAATATTCGCCGCGGCAGGGAACACCGGCAGCCAAAATGCCGCAGCAAATAGCACCGGAGGTTAAGGAGCAGCGCAGCCATACCTTGCTGACGCTGACAGAAGCAGAGCGCCGTGCTTTTTTGATGCGGTTTGTGAGCCTTACAGAGCCGGTTTTATTTGAACAGGAGATACAGCCGGGCGTATATGAAGGTAAAACGAAAAATTACATAACAGTCTGTGTTACCTCGGCGGCCGATTTGTGCGGCCGAGAGGAAAATGTGCAGCTGGAGCAGTACGAAAATGGCATGCTTTCGGGCGTGCTTGTGTAGATGCGGACGGTTAGGCGTTCGACTCCCTAATGCTTATGGTAGCATATATGGCGTGCATCGCGAATACAATAAAACCAAAAACGGTTTGGGGAGCGGTGCAAAATGCTGGTGATTATTAAAAAGTGGAATCTTGTTCTTTTAACGCTGATTATGTTGATTGTGGTTTGCGGTGCGGGACTTTTGGTGCGGCCGAGCAACGCCGTTCAAGTCAGTGCCGTGCCCGGATTCGGCAAGCGGATTGTTCTGGACGCAGGACATGGCGAGCCGGACGGCGGCGCTGTCGGCAGCAGCGGCGTGATGGAGAAAGAGCTGAATTTAAAAATAACAAAGTTTTTGCAGGCTTATTTAGAGCAGGGCGGCATGGAGGTTGTGTTGACCAGAGCCGATGACAGCGGCATTTATGACGCAGGCAGCCGCAACATTAAGCAAAAAAAACGAACGGATATTCACAACCGCGAAAAGCTGATGAATCATTCCGATGCGGATTTGTTTGTCAGTATCCATATGAATAAATTTACAGACGCGCGATACAGCGGTCCACAGGTGTTTTATTCGGCTAATCATGCACAGTCCAAGCTGCTGGCAGAAGAAGTGCAAAAGGCGATGATTTCGGGTCTTGCACCAGAATCGGCGCGCGAGGTTAAAAAAGCAGGCAAGGAAATTTATCTGTTAAAGCAAGCCAAACTGCCGGCCATCTTGATTGAATGCGGCTTTTTGTCAAACAGCCGCGAGGAAAAGCTGCTGCTCGACGAAGACTATCAAAAACAGGTTGCCTGGTCGATATATTGCGGCATTGTGCAATATTTTGCCGCCGGATAATCGGCCGCAATTACAAAGGAGAGTTGCTATGAAAAAGTTTAAAATACCTTATTTAAATGTTTTGCCTGTGCTGTTGATAGCGTTTTTACTGTTTAAGCTTGTCAATAACACAGAGCTGTCAATCGGCGGTATTTTTCAAACGATTTACGGGTGTATCGCTTACTTTGTGTCCGGGTTTGTTATTGCATATTTAATGAATCCGGCAATGTGCTTTTTTGAAAGGCTGATTCAGTCGCGAAAGGACACCGAACGCATGAAGAAGTGCAAGCGAGGCGGTGTCATTGCGTTTTTATATTTGCTGTTTATCGGTATTATCACCATTTTTGTGGTAGCCATTATTCCGACTATCCGCACGGGTGTTCATGAGATTATGGATAATATTCCGCAATATACCACAATGATTGAAACGTGGCTGAACGACTTTTCGGTTTCCTCCGATCCTGAGCTTTCGGGCTTGATTGAAGGCCGTGTGGAGGAAGCCTTTAAGTTTTTGTATAATTGGCTGCAGGGTATGGACTTATCCTACATCGGCGGCGCCCTTTCGTCGGCCGTCAGTTCCTCAGCCACAGCGTTGATGCGGATTGGCTTCGGGATGATTGTGTCCATCTACTTTTTGTTCAGCAAAGAGGCACTTATTATCAGCATTAAAAAGCTTTGCTATGCACTGCTCGGTAAAAAATATGCGGATAAGCTGATGAATACGGGACGGCAGATCAATACCATTTTTTTGAATTTTATTGTCAGCAAGCTGTTGCAGTCCTTAATTTTGTTCATTGTAGGGCTGGTTGTGCTGGTGCCGATTCGGATTCCGCTGGCACCGCTGATTTCCCTTTTTATTGCCGTAACCAATATGATTCCGTATTTCGGTCCATACATCGGTGCAATCCCCAGTATTTTGGTCGTGCTGTTTTACAGTCCGGTTATGGCGCTGTGGGTGGCGATTTACGCGGTTGGCGCACAAATTTTGGATAATACAATTATCGGCCCGAAGATCATGTCGGATCAGGTTGGCATCAGTCCGCTTTTGGTTATCGCCGGTGTCACGCTGGGCGGTACCTTCGGCGGCATATTGGGCATGTTTTTAGGCGTTCCGGTCATTGCGGTGATTAAATTGGTATTTTATGATCCTTATATTGAAAGAAAATTAAAGGAAAACGACATAACTTTGTAAAATACATGCAAACAGTTGTATATTAGAAATTGTACAAAAAAGCCTTGCAAACCGTAAATATATATGATATAATTATTACGATATGCTAGATGGTTGAAAGAGGTGAAACAAATGAAAGAAGGAATTCATCCGCAGTATTTCGACACGACGATTAAGTGTGCTTGCGGCAACGTGATAGAGACAGGCTCTACAAAAGAAAATATTACAGTTGAAATTTGTTCAAAATGCCATCCGTTCTTTACCGGCAAGCAGAAGCTGGTTGACACCGGCGGACGTGTTGAGAAGTTCAGAAAACGGTTTGGCCTCAAGGAGCAGTAAATTTTTTGCTGCTGTTTAGTACCCTTGGAAGAATTGATGGAGGTAAGTGCAAATGTTGTTGGCTGTGCAGATTCTGCATATCATCATCACAATTGTTCTGATTGTTGTTGTTTTGTTCCAATCGGGGAAGGAAGCGGGTTTATCCGGTTCAATCGCCGGCGGTTCGGAAACCTTTTTTGGAAAAAACAAGGGCAGAACAATCGACGCGATTCTGGAAAAGTGGACATCAGTTATAGCGATTGCCTTTTTGGTAACATCGATTGCGCTGTTCTTTTTAGGCAAGGGCGCTTGACAGAACTGATGATGCAGGGTTTATGATTGAAACCTCACGAAGAGCAGCGCCGCAAAACGGTACTGTAAATGATGTATAATCAAAAAGCTCGATGAGGTAACGGCCGAAGAACCGCAGCGTGGTTCAGCCGTTTGGTAAAGGTGTGAAAACCGTGCGCTTTTTCAGCGTACGGTTTTTTATCTTTTAATTGAAATTTATGTTTTGCCGATTGTGATACAGGGCAAAATACAAGCAGATAAAATTAAATTTGCGCACGTCTTGCGCCTATGCGGCGGTGATTTGTGTAGAACAATGTATGGAGGTATAATATGATTTCAGCAGGCGAATTTAGAAACGGTGTCACCTTTGAATTTGAAGGTAATGTGTATCAGGTTGTAGAATTTCAGCATGTAAAACCGGGCAAGGGCGCAGCGTTTGTCAGAACAAAATTAAAAAACGTTATTTCCGGTGCGGTGGTTGAAAAAACCTTCCGTCCGACCGAAAAAATGCCGAAGGCGCATATTGAAAGAAAAAATATGGCATACTCTTATAACGATGGTGACTTATTCTACTTTATGGATAATGAAACCTTTGATATGATGCCGCTTTCTAAGGATCAGTTGGGCGATGCACTTAAATTTGTGACCGAGAATATGAATGTAACCATCCTTTCCTACAAAGGTTCTGTTTTTGGCGTTGAGCCGCCGACCTTTGTTGAGCTGAAGGTTACGGATACCGAGCCGGGCTTTAAAGGCGACACCAGCACAGGTGCTACAAAGCCTGCCACACTGGAAACCGGTGCAACCATTAACGTACCGTTGTTTGTTGACCAGGATGATACCATCCGTGTAGATACCAGAACCGGCGAATATATGGAGCGTGTTTAAACGTTAGCATACTTGCCGATAAAGAAAGGAGAGGACGCCGGGGGCGTCCGGATCATAATATGGGATATTTATCTGAAAGAGCAGCTTACTTACAAGGCTTGGCCGAGGGCATGAAGCTTGCCGATAAAGGCGATGAAGGCAAAATGATAGAAAAAATGATTGACCTGATCGGCGAAATGGCATCCAGCATTGATGATGCTTATGATGCTGTTGAAGAATGTGAAGACAGAATTGATGAGCTGGAAGATTTTGCGGAAGAAATTTCGGACATCTTTGACGGTGACGATGATTGCTGCGGCTGCGGCTCTGATCATTGTGACTGCGATGACGATTTTGATGATGACGAGCTGGACGATGTGGACTTTTACGAAGTAAAGTGCCCGCATTGCGATGAAAAGGTCTTTTTTGACGAAGATATGGTAAACAGCAGTGAGCTGGTTTGCCCCAACTGCGGCAAAAACATCGAAATTGAGGTTGAGGACTAATCAATCGGCTTGTTAGGTGTTAGGGGTGATTCCCTAATGCCTATACTCAAAAAAGGCGCCCAAACAATAAATGTTTGGGCGCCTTTTTGTATGTAGCTGACTTACAATACCTTGCTTAAAAACAGTTGTGTTCTCGGATTTTGAGGATGGTCAAAAATCTCTTCCGGTGTGCCTTCCTCAATAATTTGGCCGCCGTCCATAAACAGGACACGGCTGCCGACTTCACGTGCAAAGCCCATTTCGTGCGTAACAACAGCCATGGTCATGCCGGTTTCTGCCAAATTTTTCATAACGTCCAGCACTTCGCCGACCATTTCGGGGTCGAGTGCGCTTGTCGGTTCGTCAAACAGCATCACATCCGGCTCCATACACAAAGAGCGCACAATGGCAACACGCTGTTTTTGACCGCCGGAAAGCTGGCTGGGATAGGCGTTTGCGCGATCCTCCAGGCCGACCAGCTTTAATAATTCCATGGCTTTGGCTTCTGCTTCTGCCTCTGCCTTTTTTAAAAGCTTAATCGGCGCGATGGTCATATTGCGCAAAATCGTCATATGCGGAAACAGGTTAAAATGCTGGAATACCATACCCATTTTGCGGCGATACAGGTTTACATCCAGTTTAGGATTGGTAATGTCTGTACCCTCAAAATAAATTTTGCCTGCCGTTGGGATTTCAAGCAGGTTTAAAGAGCGCAAAAAGGTCGATTTACCGGAACCGGAGGGGCCGATGATAACAACCACTTCGCCACGCTTAATCTCGGCCGTTACGCCGTCTAATGCGCGGATTGCGCCGCCGTTATAATACTTGCAAAGCTCTTCGGTACGGATGATAACGGAATTGTTTGCTTTATCGCTCACTTTTACGCAGCCTCCTCTCAAAAATGCCTAACAGCTTGGTCAGCACCATAACGATCACCAAATAAACAAGAGCAATTAAAATAATCGGGTTAATATGGTCGTATGTCGTGTTCTTAATCTGTACGGCTGCTTTGGTAATGTCAACCACGGCCACATAACCGGCAACGGAGGTTTCCTTTAAAAGGGCGATCATTTCGTTACCGATGGCCGGCAAAATGTTTTTAAATGCCTGGGGTAAAATGATGTACTGCATGGTTCTGAGCTTTGAAAAGCCGAGCGCACGGCCTGCCTCCATCTGTCCGCTGTCTACGGCCATAATGCCGGAGCGGATTGTTTCGGCAACGTAAGCGCCGGAGTTGATACCGAAGGTGATCATGGCGACAACGGTACCGTCCTTAGCCGAAACAAAAATGATAAAGAATGAAATTAAAAGCTGCACCATAACAGGTGTACCGCGGATTACCGTCAGGTATATGTTGCATACAATATCAAGCGGCCGAAGCGCCTTATTGTCATCGGCAAAAACCTTAATGATGGCAACAATGGTACCGATGATAACACCGATAATTAATGCGCCGACGGTGATGATAATTGTTTTTTCAAAACCGCTGATTAAAGTTTGATAGCGCGCGTCTACAATAAACGTGTTATATAAGGTATCCAGCCATTGGTTAAACCAATTCATATCATAACACCTTTCTTTATTTTTTCATAAGCGCAGGCCGTGAAACGGCTTGCCTCACACCGTATATTACGGAAAAACGGCGCAGGGGTTAGCTGCGCCGTAATGGAATCTGCTTTGCCTTACTCGGCATCATAGGGCAGGTCGTATTTTGCAAAGATTTCGGCCAACTTGCCTTCGGATTTCAGTTCGTCCAACGCCTTGTTGATTTTGTTAACCAATTCGGTGTTGCCCTTTTTGGTGGCGATTGCATAATTCTCTTTTGTTAAAGCCTCAGCCAAAACAACGGTTTTGCCTGCCTGCTTTTCGGAAAGGGATTTAGCAACCTCGTTATCGATAACAACTGCGTCAACCTTGCCGGTTGTTAAAGCCGAAATGGCTTCTGCACCGGTTTTAAAGGATTGAATGTTGTAGTTTTCATCCAGCAGATACTGTTCGCCGGTTGTGCCCTCCTGACAGGAAATGGTCTTGCCGGTCAGGTCGGCAGCTGTTTTAATTTCGCTGTCGGCAGTTACGATAATAGCCTGTGATGCTTTATAATAGTCATTGGAAAAGTCCATGTTCTTTTTACGCTCGTCATTAGCGGTAATACCGGCGATGGCAACATCGTATTTGCCGGTAGCGGCGCCGGTTAAGGCAGCGTCAAAGTCAATGTTGGTAATTTCCAGCTCCATGCCCAATTTATCTGCAATGGCTTTTGCAATGTCGGCATCGGCGCCGACAACCTCTTCACCCTCTAAGTACTCAAACGGCGGAAATTCAGCGTTGGTAGCCATGGTCAGCTTCTTTGAAGAAGAAGCACCGCCGCTGCAGGCAGAGAGCATAACAGCCATCATAACGGCTGCAACAGACAGACATAATAATTTCATGTGTTTCATTATAAACATCCTCCCAAAATATTGTTTTATTAATTTCTAATATATTATAACGCATAATTATGCATTTTTCAACCCCTAAACAGAAAAAAAATTTAAAAAATGCGTTTTTTAGCTGTTTTTTTATACATCTGCTATGGCTTGGGTTGCTTAGGCACAAGTTATGGTATCCGAACTCGCACAAAGCACCGAAAAATCAGCCTTTTCCGTGTTGTCAGTCTTGCCATACGTCAGTATGGCTGCGCCTTTACGCCTTGAAAAGTCAAGATTT
>UQYH01000029.1 GCA_900545185.1 uncultured Eubacteriales bacterium
CAACAATTGAATGTTATAATTGTGTTTTGCTTCGCCTACGATGATTTCATCACTTGCACTGTTGGCCAGATAAATGCTTCCGTCTCTGTCCCTGGCATTTTGCAAAAACATATTCAGCTTATCGGTATCCACTTCAACGATGACCGCCACCGATTTTGGTTTTAAAATAGAAGGCAGCACATGCATATAAAACAGCTTGCGTTCCCCCCGGCTATTGGTCATCAGCTTATATTGCTTCATCTCTGTGTTGTATAAATCCGAAATAAAAGCATCCTTCGCGGGATAATATTCTTTAAAGCCAACATCATATGCACTTTGAACGTCCATGGTTCCTGTTGCCGTGATGCACAAATTCTTTTCGTTGATTACAATCAGACAGTCTTTAATGAACTCATTGCTCGATGTGCTGAGCGCCACATTCTTAACCATGTCACTCGCCCATTCTGTTTTTTCCTTTGGTGTTAAGATGGGTGCCGCAACCAGCCGTTCCACGGAATAGGACTGCAATAAACGGGAAGAAATGCTGTTTAGGTCATGAAAGTAGCTGTCACAGGCATTTTTAATTCTCTCCACCGCTCCTAAATTGATTTTAGCAGTTTCTTCTTCAATTACCCTTACGGCAACCGAGCAGCCGTATTGGCTGATGAAAATGGATAAAATAATAATGATGAGGTAGCTGCAAATCCAAGTGTAGTAATACTTTTTCTCTGTGAGCAACACAAAAAACTTATTCAGTTTACATCCCTTCTCCTTCTAAAATTTACATCATACGACGCTATTACAACAGTTATACAACAATCGCCGTCTCTCATCTTTTATTGCTTTCCCAAGAACAATCTCGGGAAAGCAATAAAGTTATTATAACAAAATCAATCCTTACCTTGCCAAATACCGATTGTAGGAGTTTTGATAAATCTCAATATAACGATCTACGTTAATGCTCTTTAATTTTTGCTTAAATGCATCAAATTTCTCCATCGGCTCTGTTCCTTGCACAAATGTCAAAACAGACTCTTCCACAAAGGTTGAAATATCCGTTTGTAAGCTTGCCAGTTCTTCACTCTCGTCTGTTTGAGGCGAAAGAAGCGGAATGATATGCTTTTTCGCTTCTTCGGTGTACGGATACCAGGTATTCAGGCCATCCTTTTGCTGCTCAAATTGATAATACTGCATTAAGTAATCTTCATCGTTATTAAAGCCCGGTGTGGGTGCCGTTGCCCTGAAATTTCTGGTCATGGCTTCGTTCACACTTAATCCGTCCGGATTTTTTAATATCAAATCGGTATAAACAGGATGGCCGTCTACCATGTTATAAGTGACTCCCTCTACACCAAAACCGCAAAGCCTTCTGCCTTCATCACTGTAAAAATAATCAGCCCATTTAACGGCGCCTTCTGCATCTTTGCACGCTGTTGTAACCGCAATCATCGGCATCATAACTTCGTTTCCGGCCGCAGCGTATTTTGCCGCATTGCCTTTGGTATCAACAGGATAGGGAGCCGCTATAATGCTGTAATTTGAATCCTCACCTTTTTTTGCATCCATATACCGGCCGATGGCTGCACCAATGTTGCCAAAACGGGCGCCTGCGGTTCCGTTTAACATTTTTGCGTCAACCGCTGACATATTTTGGGTTCCGTAATCGTTATCCAGCAAGCCCTCTGCATACCATTTGTGCATAAGTGCAATCCAATCTTTATAGCTATCCTCCATCGGCCCGTATTTAATGGTATCTCCATCCAGGTAAATGCCCTTGCCTATACCAAACGCATTGTTAAACATGCTGACCGAAGAAAGAGGAGAAAACAAAGAGAAATCGCCCGTAAAGGGTGCGGTCGCACCCTTTTTCTCTTTGAAAGCGCGCAATACAGTTTCCCAATCCTCCACTGTCTTGGGAACCTCCAAATTCAGTTCTTTCAGCCAATCCTCACGGATAATCGGGCCGCCGAAAATGCGATATTGCCCGGTATTAAACGATGGAAAACCAAAATAAGTGCCTTCATCCGTTTTAGACTGTCTTGCATAATCAACATTTTGTGTAACAGCGGCATTAAAATTCGGCGCACATTTTTCAATTAATTCATTAAGCTTGATGATGACATTATCATTGACAGCCTTTTCGCCGCCGCCCGGGTAATTGACCCAGTCAAATTCAACCATATCGGGAAATTCACGGGAGGCCACCAAAAGGTTAAACTGCTCGGCCTCCTGTCCTACCGCAGGATGCATAAACTGAATGTGAATACCTGTTCTTTTCTCAAGTTCTTGATACATGAGCATTTCGCCCATGTTCTGATAAGCAGAAGCAATTGCTGCCGGCATACTGCACCAGTATGTAAACGTTGTTTGGCTTCCCTCCGGAACTTTCGTTTCTTTTTCCCCGCAGCCGGTAAACGAGGCAGAAAGGAGCGCTCCTGCTAAAATAGCTGTAATGATTCTCTTTTTCGACATAATAAAACCTCCGTTATAATAAATTTTAAGGACTGCGATACACATATTGCAAACAAATGCGTTGTGTTACCGCAACGCATTATTCTTTAACCGCCCCAATCATAACCCCCTTAACAAAATATTTTTGAATAAACGGGTAGATGAATAAAATCGGCAGCGTCGCAACGATAATCGTTGCATATTTAACGCTTTCACCAATCATATATTTATCTGCGCCCGATGCATCTCCTATCATAGAGTCCATTGAGTTTATCAGTAAAATTTCGCGCAGAATCAGCTGCAGCGGATATTTGTCTCTTGCACGAATGTACAGCATAGCAGAAAACCACGAGTTCCAATGCGCCACACCGTAAAACAGAATCATAACCGCAAGAATCGCCTTCGATAGGGGCATGACAATCCGCAAAAATACCACAAAATCATTCGCTCCGTCTATTTTTGCGCTCTCCTCTAAGCTATGCGGAATGGAATCAAAGCTGGTTCTCATAATCAAAAGATTATAGGTGCTGATGGCCGTTGGCAGAATCAGCGCCCAAATGCTGTTTCCCAAGCCTAAAAACTTATACACCAGCAGATAGGACGGAATCATACCGCCGCTGAAATACATGGTAAAAATCATCATACGTTCCATAAACTTTTTAATTGCAAACTTTTTTCTCGTCAGCACAAAAGCGCCGGTTGACGTCATCAGTATATTAATGGCCGTACCCACCACAACGATAAAAATTGTCGTGCGGTAGCCGCTGAGAATATTCGGATTTTTCAGTACCGACTTATAGGCTTCAAAGCTAAATCCTTTCGGCAGCAGCATCCATCCGCGCGCTCCCATTAATTGCGAACTGTTTGACAAAGATGCCATAATAACATACCAAAACGGATAGATCGTTATAGCAATCATCACAAGCATAAACAAGGTATTCAAACAGTCAAAAACCATTTCGCTTATTGTTTTTTTATGTACCATAAAAGGAAACACCTACTTTTTTGATATTGTATAATCTTTTGCGCTAAAACAATACTGTTTCGCTGTATTTTTTAGAAACCGAATTGGCTAATATGAGCAAAATCAGGTTGATGACAGACTGAAACTGCCCAACTGCGGTGGAAAAGCTGTATTGACCACTCCCAAGACCCATTCTGTACACATAAGATGAAATGACATCCGCTGTTTCGTAAGTGCCGGGATTATATAAAAGAATAATTTTCTCGTAACCCACACTCAAAAGCTGCCCGATTCTTAATATCAGCATGATAACAATGGTGGATGAAAGCCCCGGCAGCGTGACATGGATGACTCTGCGAAACCGTCCGGCGCCGTCAATGGTCGCCGCTTCGTACTGATCCTGGCTGATGCCGGAAAGCGCCGACAGATAGATGATACTGCCCCAGCCGATCTCCTGCCAAATATTACTGCCGACAAAAATACTTCTGAAATAATCCGGATTGCCGAAGTAGTTGGCATTACTGCCGCCGAACAACATAAACAGTTTGGTCAAAACACCGTTTTTACTGAAGAAATCCATTAAAATACCACAAAACACAACCATGGAAATAAAGTGCGGTAAATAAGTAATAATTTGCACCGTTTTCTTAAAGTATGTGTTTCTGATTTCATTCAGCAGTAGTGCAAAGAGGATCGGTGCCGGAAACCCCCAAAGCAAATCATATATACTGATCAGCAAGGTATTTCTCAGTGTACGTTTAAAGTACAGCCCTGTAAAAAATTCCTTAAAGTACTTAAAGCCAACCCATTCGCTGGCAAAAATACCTCTGCCGATTTCGTATTTTTTAAAGGCAATAATAATGCCGAACATTGGCCCGTAATGAAAAATCAGATAGTAAAGCAGAACCGGTATTGCCATAAGGTATATACAGCTGTTTTGTCGCAGCTCTTTTTTTATACGCGGCAGCAAGCCGCTTTTTTCTGCCACGCTGTTCGGATAAACACAGTTTTTCATGATTTCAGTCTCCTTATTTAAAACTATTCCTCAACAAAAACTACAATCTCCTCCATTCTGTAATAGGAGAACTTGCCGAAAATGTATGCTCCGTCGTTAATGTCGCTGATGCTTCCCAGCCTTGCCCGTTTTGTTTTTGTATTATAGATATACACAAAACGCAGCCGGCTGTAGGTTTCAAAAACACCTGTATAACTGCCGTAGTCAAGAATACACTTGTTTTCTGTCGGATCCATATAATTCACCTGCGCGCCCAACATTGTGCCGGTAGAGTATGCAGCGTTATAAAGAAACTTTTGATTTTGACCCGCAGAATAGTCATACACTCTTTCAATCGCCGATATATAGCCGTCCTCATTCAATGTGAACTGAATAACGTCCCCCTTGTCTATATCGGTTTCCCGAAGCAATTCCGGCTCATTGAGCGGAATGGAAATTTCATATCCGGAGTAATAGCCTTTTAGCTGATAGGTGGCATTACCATCTGCTTTTACACTCTCGCTGATGCCCGTAATCAGCATAATACTGGACAAAGAGTTGACCGAAGGCCTGTTTTTCATCATAAGAACCTTACTGGTGCATGTCTTGGTCGCATCATATGCATAAATTTCTTCATAAGAAAGATCGGCCACTAAAGAATTTCTTCCGCAAACCATAAAGTCCGCTTCATCCAAATCGGTCTGTGACTTGTAATCCGGAACCATAAAAATTTTAGCATCTCTGTCTATGTATATATCATTTAAAAATGACCCTGTGCTCTCACGGTAATTAGACTTTTCCAAATATCTCGATTGACGAAAGACATTCTGCCCAATAGCCCCTTCTTCCTCAGCCGACCACGCCTCAAAGGTTCTTGCCGTGTTAAGTTCTGTAATCTCTCCCGCTTCATTAACGCGATACGTAATCATCTGGCGATATTTTGCAGGATCACTGCCTAACACTGTATAAAGTGCTTCTGCTTCATAGCCGGTTTCATCGTTATGCGTAATTTTCGATCTGAGCTTTAAGATAACCCAGCGATTATTTTCCGTAAAAATTTTGACAGAAACCTCACCCATGTTTCCCTTTTTAATGCCATACAAAAATCCGTATACCCGTTCATATTCCGTTGTTCGATCCACAATCCGCTGAAATGCATCCAAGTAAAACGTTCCGTCAGAGCCTGCCACAAGACGGCTCATCATGCCTTCCGTTGCATGATAGCTGTGTTTATTAATGGTAACGGTACGCTCTGTTTTGTTGATTGCGCTCACAACGCCGCGTACCTGTTCATCGCTCACCAGTACCCGTTTTTGACGAAAACCGCCCCCGGCAGATTCCGCATAGGACAGAACATCCCACATTTTCAGCTCAGAAAAATCAATTTTCTCTCCGTCTTTTAATAGAACTACATCGTAAGAGGAATCCTTCGGATCTAATGTAAGGGATGCACCCTTAAGCCGGTCTGTCACCGTAAAATTTTGTTGTGAAATGCTGCTTGCAACAACGGTGCGATAGTCCATAATCGAAACAACATCAATCGTGCCGTCATCATCGTTATCAATAAAAGTCAAGCTTCCCGTTTCCGGGCACAGCTGCGCAGCCGAAACAACCGCTTGTTTCCCGTTGTAAAGCCAAGTGGCGGACTGCGGAACAGAAAGTGTACGATTCACATTTTTTTCATCATAATACGAAAAGAATGTTTTTGAAACTTGATCTTTATGAATCTGCTCATGTGTTACCGTGTGAATCGTGTTGTGATTCTCCGAAGCCTCAATCAATACAATCGTTGGATCAATCCTGTCCGTTTCGTGATAATATGCCTCAACATAATATCCCAAAAGGTCGGCCGCAGATTTCTCGGTAATTTGATACGTTACGCCGTCAATGCTGATTTGATTGCGGCCTATTCTGCTTTCTCCGACCAGGGAGCTGTATGGGTTTGAATCTAAAATCCCCTCCGCGCGATATATGTTAAACCTCTCGCTTAACAAGGTTCTCTCCTTTTGGGAGCTATATGTATTTTTATTTCCCACACTGTCCTGAACCAGCATGGCAGCGTTCAGGGTATTCAGCATCACCCTTGCAAATTCATATTCCGTAACGTACTCCCTTCCGTCAAGCTTGCAGCCCTTAAAAAGCTCAAGCTTGTTGGCAACCGCAAGATAACCTAAAGGATAGCCGCCTTTTTTTTCGGAAATAACCTCATACCCCAAAATGTTAGTGAATGTTTTCGCAATTTGATTGACTGTAATATATTCCGTTTCCCTAAACGAACCGTCATCATATCCGCTGATAAGCCCCAGCTGATAGGCGGCACAGACGGAGGTAAAGTTTTTATTGTTAAAATCAACATCATAAAACGGCGAAGCTGCGTCGTCTCCCACAAGCGTTTCCTCAGACATTCCGGTGATTCGCATTGCATATCTTACGAAGCTGCCGCGGGTGACATATTCGTCATAACCAAATTCATCCTTCTCCGTCAAAATGCCGAATGATATCAGTTTATGATAACTCTCGCTCTCCTCAACATCATAATTCACTTCCGCAGCTTTTGTTTGCATTGTTGCAGAACCGGCAGTGAATATGAGCATCATCACCAAAAAAAGCGATATTGTTTTTTTCATGCTTTCAACCCCTCTAATACGTTACACAAAATTTTTGCCGATTCTGCTCTGGTTGCATACCCCTTCGGTGCGAAACAACCATCACCCATTCCGGATATGACGCCTGCCTTTTGCATAAAATAAATGGCTTCCTTTGCATAATCGCTGATTTGTTCATCATCGCTAAAGTGTGTCTCCGGCATTTTTTCTTGCAAGGCGATAGAACAAGCAATGACTCCGCGATACATCATGACCGACATTTCTTGTCTTGTAATCCATTCATCTGCGCCAAAGCTGCCGTCCTCTCTGCCTTTTGCAATGCCCAGCTCCTGTGCGCTCCCCACATACGAATAATACCATACATCTTTACTGACATCATTAAAACCGCAAACCGCTGCCGGGTTTGTTTTTCCCAAGCTTTCCATCAAAAGCTTAATAAATTCTGCACGCGTCACGTTATCCTGCGGCCGAAACCTTTTCTCTGCATCCGCTGCAATAATTTTCTTGGCAAAAAGCGTTTCAATGCTTGATTTTGCCCATTCTGCCTGATCCAAATCCACAAAAATCGGTGTTTGCAACGTATCCTTATCATCTGTTTTCGGGATTTGATTGTCGGACGCGGTGATGGTGACAACGCGATCTCTGCCGCCCGAACTGCCTGATCCGCCCGAACTGCCCGAACTGCCTTTGCCGGGTTTGCTTACCGAGGATTTGTATTTGTCTGCCGAACTTGCAAAGTCTTTACGGAAATCCACCAGACCGGCAAACGGTTTATAATCGACCAAAATTTTATTCAAGCTCTTCTTGGCGTCTAAAGATAGGGTCTTATAGTAGCTGTAATTAGCATTTTGATGCATCAATACCTTTTCATATTGGCTGATGACATCCTGCATTTGTGACCAGTCACTTTCATTGATTGCCGTAACAATTGCCTGAATCGTGTCAACAAGCTTTGTAAAATCAGCAAAGCACGTATACGGCTTTTGTTCATAAAAAACATTGCCCAAGTCCTCAAGCTCCGTGGCGCTAAGCTCCATAGATTCCAGCCCGAGCGCAGGCTTATATGCCGCAATCAGTTCTTTGGTTGCACTGACGCTTTCAGCCTTGTTAAACGCATCACAAATAACTTGTTCCTGGCCGGGGTCGGTATAATAAAATTTGTTTGTATAGCTGTTTTCAATCATCCTGCCCGAAATGATAACCGTGTAATATCCGCCGGTGCTGCCGGGTTTGAAATTGAATTGATGCGAGAATGAACCATCCTCATTTGTATAAATCGGTTCGATGTGATAAAGATCACCGTTTTCATCCGTCATGCTGATAACAAGAGAACGGCGCTGACCGCCGCTGACAGAACCACTGATGATGACAGTATCTACAGACAATCTCATAGTGCCCACCGTCAAAGTAGTCATCTGTGCCGAAACCGACAGACCGCACAACGAGCATAAAATCGTGATGAATACGAAAAAACATGTCAATTTCTTTGCCATGTGAAAAAAACGCCCCCTCTATGAGATTTGCAAAAACTCTGCCCGAAGCAGATTCATTGTGGTTAAGCTGTCACAAACAAACGCCTTTACAGAGCAGTTCGCGTAAGAACTGCGTTCCATCTCAACACTAATTGCCGCATCATCGTTTTTTAAAACCGACTGTTCGGTAACAGCCATATCAATCAGCGCATTATTTTCATCATACACTGCAAGAATCAAGGTTGCCGGCAAATCCTCTGCCGTACGATTCACCACCTTCGTACTCGCAATAATTTTTCCGTCGGCAGGCAGCGCAGCTAAAACATTTCCCAAGGAATCCAGCAGGCTCGGAATGGCTGCGGATAGTCCTTCCTGCATGGTTGTAACGGTAAATTCAGCAGGAACGGACTGACCATAACTGTCAAAAAGAGTGTCCTTCAGCTTGATTTTGTACTGAGACGAAAAATCTAATATTGGGTTGATGGTAACGGTTAATTGATTGCCGTCCGTAACGGTCACGTCAAATTGGTCGATTGCCGCGCCGCCTTCATCATACACGCTCACCGCACCTTGACGAATCGGCGTTATCAGTTGATTACCGAACCGAACAGAAATCTCACCGCCGTAAATCGGGAAATCGTCATACCCGTCCTTCGGGTTAGCGGACAGGATGGTTTGGGGCACTATTTCGCCCTTAGAAAGCCAAACCTGATCGAAATACATGGTCGCAATGTCATATGAAGGAAGTCCGGGCTTCGGCCATCCCGAAGCAGAGACGTAAAAATATCTTACATCGCTCCAGCTTGGCTTTTTCACCGAGATAAACTTACTGAGCGGAATACTGATTTTCTTCCAGCCTACCCAGTCTAGCACAAGCTGATACAGAAAATAGTTATTTCCGTTTGACTGATCCCCCATCATACAAAAAGAAACGTTAGAACCGAACGCTTCCGGCAAATAAATCCATGCGTTAAACATGGTATACTCCGTCAGGTCGGCCGGAAATCCATTTGGATTTGAATACGTTGAATATACTCTTTTCGTTGAATCCGGGTTTGCACATACCCATTTGGCCGATCTGTCATACATTCTTGTGACATCCATGCTTGTTGTAAGTCCCCAGCTGCCGATGGCACTGTCTGTGTTGAATTTGCCCAAAATAATATCATCCGAAGCGGTATTTGCTTCTTGTGCAATACCCGTAAATTCAAGGCTCATGGTACATATAAGCCCAACCATAAAAACAGCAATTACATTTCTTAATTGCAACAAAGTCATTCTTCCTTTCAGATAGATTGCAGAGCCGCTTTGTATTTCATTTCCTACCTAGGCATTAGGGAGTCAAACGCCATATGCCTAACACATTCCCTGGAACAGGTACAGAGGCCAAGCCCTCCCCTTCCCGGTCTCTGTACCCAAACGAACACAAAGAGTACCTTTTTGTCCCTACTGTTGTGCAGTTAAAGGCAAAGGCTTCATGGTATGCAAGCCGTCCCAAATGAACGCCTTTACAGTACAGCCGTTATACTCGCCCGAAAGGGAAACATCCATGGTCGTACTTCCCTTCGGAAGGCTGTACGCTTGGAAATTCATATCAATCAGTTTGCCGTCTGCGTTGTAAACCGCAAGCAAAATCGTTGCATGTTTTGCGTCAGAGAAGGTGTTTCTTGCATCTGCCGTGGCCGTAACCGCATTGTCTGTTATTACGGTTACAGGTGCCGAAATGTTAAACTTTGCAGTTTCCGCCGTAAAGAAAATCTCTGCCATATCGTTGATAACCGCACCGCTCGTCGTATAAATCGGCCCGGCTGCGCTCACCTCATAAAAACGATCAGCTTCCAAACCATTATAGAAAATAACATGCATTTCCTTACCGTAGTTTCCTACAAAATAGTCTTCTGTGCCGGAAACGGTAACTGTCCCCTTGCACGGAGAAGCAAGCGGCTTGCTATAGGAAATAACAACCTCTCTCCGATCAACCGGAACATTTTCTGCGCCCGTGGCCGGATTGGTGCTAACCAATGCCGTGCCGATTGGTTCTTCCGCAATCGGCACTTCTTTAGATAACCAGAATTTTTCAATATTAAAGGTGGCTATGTCCCGATCGGCACCCGGATTCCATGTCTTATTATCGCCGTTTAGCTGAAGCCAGCTGACATCCTTCCAGTCCGGCCCCTTATCGCCGTCTGTATTGCCATACTGCGTCATAGCGTCAAGAGAAACAGAAACCAGCTTCCACCCTGTAAAGTTAAGATCAATCGGATAACGGAACCGATATGTTGTGCCCTCACCTGTCCAAACAATAACATTAAACCTGGCATCATATACCTGAGGTGAATACAACCATACGTTTAAGTATCCGTATGAAGTCCAGTCAGACGGAACCTCGCCTCTGGCTGCTTGATAGCCGTTGGTTTTGCTGACAAATAATCCCGATGCTTTTTCGCATTTTGCCGAAGCATCATACATTCTCGTAATGGTTGTATCGCTTGTCAGACCGACTCTGCTTGCTGCTGCTAAGCTGCTGTAATCGGCAATGGTAAAGGTGTCCTCCGTTGCTGCGGTACGGCTGCTCAGCCAAATTCTGTCCATGTAGATGGTCACATTTTCATCTTGGTCAAACGTCCATCCTTTTTCAATTCGGATGCCCTCAATATTGCTCCAATTTGGTGCATTCGCCGCCTTAAAAGCGCTGAACGGAATGGTTACCTGCTTCCAGCCCGTAAAATTAAGAGGAAGTTCATAGTTAAACTGATTGTTCGCCGTGGTTCGCGGGCTTCTCGCCGATATGTGCACATTGGAGCTATACACCTGGGGAGAATACACCCATAGATTAAATGCGCCGTATCCGCTGAGGTCTGCCGGATACGTTGTGTCACCGCTTTCAAAGAGAACGGACGATGCCAACGTATTAAACACAAGCTTTGCGGACACATTGCCCGAGAGTACAATGTTCTTTTCTGTGGCCAAACCGTTTGTTTCATCGGCACGCTGCACATCATTCACTTTTTTGATTGCTTCGCTGCTGTCAAATTTAGCAATCAGCAAAACGCTTTCATCCTCTGCCGCCGCATTAAATGCACCGATTGTACCCAGTACCAATAAAAATACCAAAACCAGAACCATACTTTTTTTCGCCTTTAACATTTTTCATCACCCTACCTTAATTATTTTAGTCACATGCGAAAGCACAACAACCCCATATGCGGAGCGGTTTTACCGCACGTGTTACATCACAAATCCACTTTAAAAATATCGGAAGCGACATTCCTGTTCAATATAATAAACGGCCGAAAAGTTCCCCAAAACGAGGGTGATTTTTATCAATCGTCATATGGTCATTTCATTTGAAATTTAGAAGTAATACTGCCGCCCATGCTTGCTTCAAAATTCAAATGAAGAATCGTGGAAGCTTCCGCGTCCTCTACCTCAACCCGATCACTTTTTTCCAAAGGTGTTAATCCTTGTTTGGGGATGGTAAGAACCCCTTCGGTTAGCTTATGAGTGGGATCCGATATCGAAACTGTATACACACCGTTTTCTTCCCGAACCATAACAACCATCGGCACGGATGCTGTCATGCCCTCAAACTCTCCACTTTGCCAAAATACGATTCCGGTTATATTTTTTGTTTTTTCGCGAACCGCCTGAACAGACAAAGTGTTGGCCAAAACCAAAACATCGGGATTTTCTGCATAGGCTTTCGTTTCGTCTGCTGTTTTGTTGGGGAGCAATACATAGGAATAGCTTGCGTCTGTCGGATTCACACCATGGTCAAGCCATGCTTCCAAAAAGCTTGGATTGTTATCTGTCTTTTTCAGATTAAGCGCTGCCGCACCCGGAAAATAATAACCGCCCGTCCCTTCTATGTTCATCCATGAGACATTCGGCATCGACTTTTCATAACCGTTTTCCTTGGGCATCATCTCTCCGTTCACCACAATGTCCTCTCCGCCGAACACAAAGCCCTGTGTTGTGTCCACATTCATGCTGCCGTCTGCCATCGGCGGAAAGATTTTGGCTTCCGTCACACTGTTCCAGCCATTAATCGTGTTGCCGTGCCCCGCATATTTTACATACCTGCCTTGCAGATTTTGTAAATCATATGCTTCCAAATCGTTGGTTGTACCGCTGCTTCTGCCGGAAAATACGGTTGTCCACTTCCTGCCGTCCTCGGATATCTGCAAATCGAAAATTGTTTGTCTGGCAGACCCTGAATGGAAGGAGAGTCCGATGTAACCTAATGTTTTAACTTCGCCCAAATCAAATTGCAGGCTTTCCTCTCCTTCTGCCGACCATCTGGTTGAAAAGTTTCCGTCAATCACGTTTTCCGGGCCGTTTGTCGGCTCCGGTACGCTGCTTGCCGTAACGTCTGCTATGTCATACGTCTGAATGGTTTCAACATTTTCTTTTTGCAAAGTCTTTTTCAGCATTCTGTTTTCAATTGTCGTTTCTACATGAAAGCCGTTGGATGCATGAATGTCGGCGCCCAGTGCAACCATTTCGTCATCAAACAAAAACCAAGATTTTTTTGCCATAAGATTGCAGACATGCTTAGGAAGGCCCCCGCCGCTCCATTCGGCCGTGGTGGGCTTCCCTCCCTCACTGTGGAAGGATTCCAGCTGCATTGCCGCTGCCGCGTACTTCTCATCCAAATCCGTACCGCCGACAAAATCCTGACTGCTCAAATATGCATCGCTGCCGACAATGCTCAGTTCTTCACGCTGCTGGGTATCTGCCGTAACGCCGGGCATTCTGTACCGATTTACATTATTCCAATAGCTGTTCTCGTACTGGCCAAGGTCATCATTATATAAATACACCATGCCATCTCCCATATACCAGCCCTTCATATTGTTGGCATTAAGACTTTCATAGTTATAAATTCGTTCCGACGACATGGAAATCCCCAGTGCATACCCATCCTTTTGCTGTACCACTCTATCCATGTTTCCGTAAACCCTGGCAATTTCGTAATTTTCACGGGGGAGAATACTCGTGTCCTGCATAATTTCATTCAAACAGCCGATCAAATTAATTTCAACACCGTTATAATAATCAGAAAGCGTATCTTCTGTTACCTGGTATTTAATCATTGATTTGATGCGCTTCGCATCCTCCGGCTTCACAACATCCAAAAGGCGAAGCAGACTGTTAACAATTGATACACCGGTAGAATGTCCGCCGTCCGGCCCTCTGCCTTTTACCATGCTCATCATGCCGCCCTTGTAAATAAACGGCTCTACCGAATCATAAATCCATGCGGTTATATTGCCCTTCATGGGATTGGTCACTTCAAATTTTGTGTTGCCCAGCACACTTAAAATGTTTGACATGGAATCGAATAAAATGGAGCCGTAAACACCGATATACGGAACTTTGTTATGCATGATAAAAGAGCCGTCCCGATAAAATCCGTCACCGCTATCTACATATTGATAAATATTATTGATGGCATCTCTTGCAAATACCAAACGCTTTGCGTCCTCCTCTAAGGCTGATGCCGCAATGATGATATACGCAATATCCGTTTTGTTGGAACCCGTCATAGACGGTTCATTCATTAAGGCATCAATCGGCTCTAAGTATTTAAAAATTTGTTTCTCATTCAGCTCAGGTTCTAACAGCATTAAAGTCTTGACGAGATAGCTCGGTGCGCCGATATACCAGTACCACCAGTTTCCGCTTGTACCGTTTTTAACGTTTTCACCATAAACATGATCGTAAGCCCAATCGAGTGCATAAATAATATCTTTTTTCAAGCGCTTTCTTTGATACAGCGGGTTTCCGCTTCTGGAATATGCCAATGCCATATTGTAAATATGACTGTAAATTTCCTCCAGGTATGAACAGTCAGAAGAGGTGCCTGTTCCCCACGGAACTGCCCCTTCTGTCTTATTCATTGATTCCCACGATTTTCTGCCGCTGCGTTCAATGCCTTCCAATTGCTTTTTGACAGACTCGTTGTTTTTGTCCACTTCGCCGCCCATAATCAGCTTTCTGTACTGATTTTTAACAGCTTCAAAATCTTCGCTTTTCATCGTGCTGTCATCAAGCGCTTCATGCGTGGTTGCATACGCCAAAAGCATTGCAAAATCCTCGCGCTGTGCAAAAATATCTGTATATTTTTCTTCGCCGATCAGGGTTAAATCCCCTGCCGCAACGCTGTGTTTGCCCAGTGCCTTAGCACACTGAATAAGCGGTACATAAATGATGTCGTTTTCCGTAAGCGGTGCTGCTTCTGCCGTAGCTTTTTCGCCGTTTATAACAAGCTCACTTCCGGAATCAGTGCCGGAGACGCTGTTTTTACCAAGCTGCATTCGAAATGCGCCTGCATCCGATGTCACTGCAGCGCCTAAATAGTGTTCAAAAAAGCGTAACGGAGCCATAGAGATGCCACCGCACTCTATCACCTTTGACCCCTGCTCGTCAAGCCGAGTCACTTTGCCGTTTTGCATAACGTTTCCGCTGTAATCATAAACAGCCGTAAAGGTTTTATTAAGCGCCGCATATTCTGCTTCTGCCTCGGCCGAAGCACCCGTTGCCGAACCCCCCGACCCGCCTTCGGAGACAGATGACATAATGCCGACAATCGAATCTATGTAAAGCTCCGTATCGGCTGTCGCCTTTAACTCCCACCCGTCTGCTGCAAAGCTTAACCTGTTGACCTGAGAAATTCTTGCACTTCTGACATTATCAAAAGCAGAAGGGAGAAAGGTAATCAGTTTCCAGCCTTCCCAATCTACTTTCTGTACGCCCGAAATCAAGTAAGACACACCTACATTTGTCGTTTGGTCACAGTAAAGCACCATACGAAATTCGGAATTGGTTGCTTTTGTTGAATACATCCATACATCAACCTGACTAAAAACACTCCAGTCCCTTGGAACATTGGCAAAATTTATCGCTTTCGTTACGGTCGGATTACCCCACATGGTCGAGTACATACCTGTTTTGGTTTTTTTATCGCTTGGCACACCGCCCGATTTTAATACCGTTGAAGCATTATTCATATCAACAATCGTATGTCGGTTGCTTTGTGCAGTAGTTGTTTTCTCAACATAGCCGTCCCATAATGCAAACCCATTCATGTTGGGAACAAATAAAGTAAGCACTAAGGTAAGCGAAAGAATCTTATAAAATTTTGAAATAAAAATTTTGTTTTTCAAAGCAACTGCCTCCTTGCAAAATAAGCCCCGCTTCATCATATCAATCTCTATATGTCTATTTTATATCGGTTTTCTGTGTAAATCAATGAATTTTTTCCACCATCAATGAACTTTTTTCATCATTTTGCCTATTTTAAGGCAGAAATGGGAGTGCTGGGCATATAGGGAACCATATTCTTCCTGCCATCCCATAAAAAGACTTTGACAGAGCAGTCTTGATAGGAGGAGGAATCAATGCTTGCTTCCAACAGCATATCTTTCTCCGATTCCGATACCCGATACGAAGAAGAAACCAACTTTACCAATTGATTTTCGCCGCGGTATAAACCAACAAGCATGTCCACTGTTGTTGGCGGCCCGGCGTTTTGCAGTATGGCACTGACCTTTACGCTTCCGCTTTGGGGCAGCACCTCGCAGGACTTACCCGATGCATCTGTAAACACCGGTTCCGAAATGCTTAAGCTTCCGCTTTGGGTTGTAAAATGCAGACTTGCACCATGCAAAAGCGCTGCTCCGTGAACCTGATACCCTCCACAAACAGAAATATTGTACGCTCTGTCATAATTAAGCGGTTCATAAAAAACAAGGTATATGCGATTTTCTTTTATGCCCGTAAAATACTCTGCCGCATTATGCCCCTGTACCGAAATTTCTGTTCCGTACACCGACTCGCAAAGCTCCGTTTTGGACGAAAGCACAATTTTGTTTTGCTCCACAGAAACCTCCGCCGCTCCGTGTTTCGGTGTGAACGTACCCCAGCGATTTTCCATCGTTTCCTGCGGCACGGTTGCCGATAGCCAAATTTTGTCGAAATTGACGGTCGCGATGCCGTAGTCCGGCATGGAGGAACCGCCCCAGCTGCCGGAGTTAAAAGTTAAATATGAAATATCAGCCCAATTTCGGATTCCGTTGTGTTCAAATTCCGAAAGCGGAATCGAGAGCAGCCTCCATCCTTCGCTGAGGATAACCTCTTTTTTGAAACGGTATATGGTGTTCGTATGATAGGCCACAATGTTAAACTTTGCATCATAGTTTTGCGGTGAATACATCCACAAATTCAAATAGCCGTATTGGCTCCAATCGGAAGGTATTTCGCCGTGTTTGGCGTGAAAAGAATACCCTGTGCGCATACTGCCGCCGGACAGTTTCCATTTTGCGCTTCTTTCATACATCCGCGTTGCTTCAGAATCGGAAGTAAACGCACTGCCCCGCAACGTAGCCGCCTCCTTTCGGGAAAATTCCGCAACGGTAAAGGTATTATCTGAGCTGCCGTCTCCCGATAGCCATATACTGTCAATATTAATGATTGTTGCAGCATTGTCGGGCAAGCCAGAAATCGGCCAGCCAAAGGCCGAAATCCGAAAGGATCGGATATCCGTCCAGGTGGGATTGTTCACACGTTCAAAGGCACACAGCGGAATCGTTACCTGTTTCCAGCCCGTCCAGTCAAGCATAAGCTGATAAATAAAATAGTGATTGACGCTGCTTTGATCCCCTTGCATAATCAGACTCACATTAGAACCGTATGCCTTTGGAAGATACATCCACAAGTTGACCGCGCTGTAAGCGCTTACATTGCCTGAAAATCCATTGTCATCCGAATAGTCAGATTCGATACGCACGGTCTCGGCCAAGTCACCGCATACCCATTTTGCCGATAATGCGCCGGACAGCGTCACTTCTCCGTCTGCCGTAAGGCTCATGGATGCAATAGACTCTGCCTTTGTAAACTCTGCAATTCTTTGCGGTGTTTTCTCAAGCACCGAAAACAGCATCAATTCGGTTGCACCTTTTGAATCGGCAAGTTGCACCGTCAATACCGTGTTGTTATTTATATAGCTTACAGAAACTTTTTCGCTTATGTTCTCAGGTATCAAGTGTTTGTTCCGAATTTCAATTGTCGCGGTGGTCAGTTTATGCGTAGGATCCGATACAGATAGTCCAAACGCTGCCTCGGTATCCTGCATCATTAAAATGAGCGGATTCGATACCGTTATATCTTCAAACGTGCCGCTGTTCCAAAATACAACACCTGTCATATTGGTAGAACGGTCTGAAACTGCTTGCACATCTTGTGTATTTTGCATGATTTCTATATCGGGATTTTTTGCGTAGGTGCTCGTTTCCACTGCTGATTTATTCGGGAGCATAACGTAGGAATAGCCTTCATTTGCCGGGTTGACCCCATGGTCATACCATAGCTCAACAAAGCCGCTGCCGGATGGATTTCTTCGGATGTTCAAATCCTTTTTCTCAGGAAAATAATAGCCGCCAGCTTGTTCAATATATGCCCAGGATGCAGCTTCCTTCACATTCTGATAGTTCGAAACCGTTGGCATACTCTCACCGTCAACAACAACACTTTTAGAGACAGGTGTTTTTCTGTTTTCGATGGTTGTTTCCACATTAACATCATTGCTTGCCCGAATTCCCGTACCCAGTGCAACCAATTCTTCATCAAACATAAACCATGCCTTTTGTGCCTCTAAATTACACGCATGTGCCGGAGCGCCTCCGCCGCTCCAGTCGGTGGTCGTTTCCATGCCGCCTTCGCTGTGGTACGATTCTAAGTGCATGGCCGCCGCAGCGTATCCATCATAACTGACACCACCGACAAAATCCTGACTGCTTAGATATGCTTCGCTGTTTAAAATGCTGGCTTCTTCCCGCGTTTGTGTATCTGCCGTAACACCGGGCATACGGTATCTGTTGACATAATTCCAGTATGACGCTTCGTACTGTGTTAAATCATCATTATATAAATATACCATACCATCGCCGGAATACCAGCCTTTCATGTTGGCAGCGTTAACGGACTCATAATTGATAATTCTTTCCGAAGACATTGAAATGCCAAAGGCATAGTCATCCTTGTGTTGTACAACGCGATCCATATTGCCGTATACTTTGGCAATTGTATAGCCTTCTCTCGGTACAACATGACTGTCATTCATAATATCCTGCAATATTTCTATATTGTCAATGTCCATGCTTAAATAGTAGTCAACAGAGGTATCTTCACGCACGTAGTATTTAATCATAGATTTGATACGCTCCGCATCTTCTTCTCCGAAAAGCTCTAAAGATGAAAGCAAGGTTCTGACAATCGTAGCGCCGGTGTCATGTCCGCCGTCCGGCCCTCTGCCCTTCACCATGCTCATCATACCGCCCTTATATATAAACGGCTCTACCGACTGAAAAATCCATTGTGAAAGATTCCCCTTTTGCGGATTGCAAATTTCAAATTTACTGCCTTCAAGCACCACCTCCGTTCGGGTTAAGGAGGTTAACAAAATCGTACCGTAAACGCCGACATACGGAACCTTATCATGCTGAATGAAGGATCCGTCTCTATAAAAGCCATCTCCGCTTTCTGCATAGCGAAATACACCGTCTAATCCATCGCGCGCCGCAATCAATTTATCTAAATCTTCTTCCAGCAGCGCCGCACCGATAAGATTATAGATAATATCGGAGCGGTTTGCACCGGTCATGCTCGGAGCAGTCAAAATAATATCAACCGGCTCTAAATATTTTAGAATTTCGCTTGAAGCAAGCTCATTTTCCATCAAAATCAATGTATCTATCAGATACATCGGTGCACCAATCGTCCAGTACCACCAGTTTCCATAATTAGTATTGCTGCTGACATTGGCACCGTAAACATTGTCATATGCCCAATTCAAGGCGTATATAATGCCCTCCTTCAGCGCCGCATTATGATACAGGCTGCCCTCCTCTATAGAATACGCCGCCGCCATGCGGTAAATTCTTAAGTAAATTGTTTCCAAATGAGAAGCATTATCGGACACCGTTCCCCAGGGAATACTGCCGTCCCGTCTCATGCCGTTTAATGCATTTCTGCCCGCAGTTGTGATGCCACGAACAAAAGTATTGACATAAGAATTTGTCAAATCATTATTTTGTCCCACCAATCGTGCTCTCCACTTGTTTTTGACAGCTTCAAAATCAGCAGAGCTTGCTTCTGTTATTTGCATATACGTAATATAATAAGAGGCAAATTCTGCTAAATCATCCCGTGTTTTAAATATCTCAACTTCATTTCCGCCGATTAAAGTTAACCCATCTTTTGCAAATGTGCGCATACCGAGTGCCTCGGCATATTGCCGAACCGGCACATACACAAAACCATCAATTATCGTCGGTGAGCTTGTCAATACAACTGATTTCCCATTGACAGAAAGCGTTGTTCCGCCAACTTCTGCCGAAATTGTATTTGCTCCGTTTGTAATGGTATGAGATACGCCGGTTGTTACTGTTTCGCAGCCCAAAAATTGTTCAAAAAAACTAAGTGGAACCATGCTGACCCCGCTATGTTCTACCGTCACAGCGCCGGATTCATCCAATTTGGAAATGCTGTTTTGTACCATTACGTTTTCACTGTCGTTATAAATGCCAACCAAATTTTCCGTCATGTTAAAAAACTCATTTTGCAAAGAACTGGGAAACGGCACCGAAGATCCGTAATTGCTGATTTCCATTACGCCAAAAATACTGTCAATGTAAAGCTCTGTTTCAGCATTCGGCACCATGTCCCAGCCGTTTGAACAAAAACTGATATTGTTCACCTGCGTGAGCTTGGCGCTTCTTGAAACATTAAGAGAAGAAATTGAAACGGTAAGGCTTTTCCAGCCTTGCCAGTCGACCCGATTCATAATATAGTAGTAGGAAGCTCCGCTGCTTTCTGCCTGATCACAATTTAAAAGTATGATAAAGTCAGAGTTTGTCGCTTTTGCGGAATAAATCCACATCTCCAATTGAATGTATCGGCTAAAGTCGCGCGGCACATCATCGAAGCTGATTTTTGTGTTTTTTGTTTGATTGCCCCAGTAGGCCGAATTGGCTGCCGATTTTGTAATTTGGTTTGAAGCCGCCGCTCCTGCATTTGTAATGGTTGTCTGATTATTCATATCAACCAAAGTATCAATGGCAGCATTGTCCGAATGAACGCATAGGGGAAACATTATGAAAATCAAAAGTGACGTTAATATAAGGCAAAGATGTTTTTTAAACAATTGGCAAACCTCCCCAAAAGTGATAAACTATACTATTTTAATCATAAAACATCTCATACCTAAAATCAATAAACGATATTTATCTTTAATTGACTTT
>UQYH01000030.1 GCA_900545185.1 uncultured Eubacteriales bacterium
TCTGACTGCTTAAAAAGGCTTGAAAAATAATTGCATTTGATTTTGCTCTTGCATCGGCATACCCTAATCCGTTCTGCACTTCGTTTAAAATATCACCTATGAGCATTTCGGCACAGGCTATTACATTCTCAGTTGCATAACAAGGCGCTGACTCTCTTGGAACAGTAGCGGCGTTTGCCGTAATAGAGCTTGTTAAAATTACAATAATTGATGCGATGGATATAATTAATTTTTTCATTTTGAAACACCTCCTGCATAAACTATGTTCTCAAGCACAAATTCTTCTGCTGTGTGTTTAATCTGTTCCATAGCAGAAAGCCATGCCATTTGGTCTTTTGCTTTGAGTTCTTCCGTGATGCCTTGTTTTGTAATCATATCTTTTATAAGCTTATCAACCATTTCTTTTGCAGATGTGTCGATTTCTTTGAGGTAAGCAAGCCAAGTTCCGTCAATCATTTTCATTGAGTAAAAACAAGGTCTGTTCTCTTTGATAAATTTTGCATACATCCTGCCATATTTACCGATTTTATATACTTTTTCATCGGCTACAGTTAGGTTTGGAATGTAGTAATCTCCGTTTCTTACATACTCAATTCCGTTTTCAATAAATTTTTCTTTCATAGCATAAACGCCTCCTTTAAATTTCGTATCTTTATTTTATCGGAAAGCAATTACTTTGACGAATGTATGAATACGAAAAATAAAAAAGAGACAAAAGCGATTAAAGCCCTATCTCTTTGAAGTGCAACATTATTCTTTCTTACTCTTACTATTAAAATTAGGATACTCCAAATAAACTAAAAATCCGAACCCATTACCAATTGGTACAAGGTTCGGATTTTTACTGTTTGGTGCGGATGACAGGGGTCGAACCTGCACGCCTAGGGCACAAGAACCTAAATCTTGCGCGTATGCCAATTTCGCCACATCCGCAGACAATGGGCGCTGCATGGTGTCTGCACAATACAGCGCCTTGCCTTATTATAGCATGAGTTTTGTCAAATGTCAAGCTTTGGAAGCCGGGAATCTTAATTTTGCAGTCAATAGGGAGTCAAACCTCAAATGGTGTCCGGCTCCCCGGTGACAGACAAACAAGCCGGACAGTGTTTATACATCTTTGTGGAGAAGAGCAGCCTTTACAGTGTTCTTCATCAGCATGGCAATGGTCATGGGGCCGACGCCGCCGGGAACAGGTGTGATGGCAGCCGCTTTTTCGGCAGCCGAGTCAAAAGCCACATCACCAACCAGTTTTTTGTCGGGCAGACGGTTCATGCCGACATCAATTACAACAGAGCCTTCCTTAATCATATCGCCGGTAATTAATTCCGGTACGCCGACAGCTGCCACAACAATATCGGCACGACGCACAGTTGCGGCAAGGTCGCGCGTTTTGGAATGGCAGACCGTTACCGTGCCATGGCTGTGTAAAAGCAGCATGGCCATGGGCTTGCCCACGATGTTGCTGCGGCCGATGACAACACATTCCTTACCGGCAATGTCAATGCCGCTTTCATGAATCAGTTCCATAACACCGGCAGGTGTGCAAGGCAAAAAGTCATAATCGCCGATCATAATTTTACCGACGTTAACAGGATGAAAGGCATCCACATCCTTATCCGGCCGAATGGCGTGAATCACGGCTTTTTCGTCCAAATGCTTCGGCAGCGGTAACTGACATAATATACCGTCGATTTCCGCATCTTGATTTAATTTTTCGATTAAAGACATCAGTTCTTCTTGCTTAATATCGCCGGGCAGCGCATATTCTAAAGAACGAATACCAATATATTCACAAGCTTTTTTTTTGTTGTTTACATAAATGCGCGAGGCAGGATCATCGCCCACGATGATGACGGCCAGAGCCGGTTGTATGCCCCTTGCCGCCAGTGCGGCGACTTCGTTTTTGAGTTCGTCCTTGATTCTCTGTGAAACGGCCTTGCCGTCCAGAATTTTTGCTTTTGTCATGCTCATTTCCTCCTGTATCGTTTGGTCGCGGCGGAATCAGACAGTGCGGTCCGTAGCCGATTAAATCTGTCCGTCCTGCTTTTTTTAACGCTTTTAAAACCATTGTACGGTTTTCGGGACGAAAAGCCTGCAAGAGCGCACGCTGCATGGCTTTGTCCTCACCTTTGGGAATGTAAACGGGTCTTCCCGTGAACGGATCCAGCCCGGTGTAATACATTGCTGTTGAAATGGAGCCGGGCGTGGGGTAGAAGTCCTGCACCTGCTCCGGCCGGATTTTTTTGCGCCGCAGATATTCGGCAAGCTCTATGGCTTCCTGCAAGGTAGAGCCGGGATGCCCGGACATTAAATAAGGCACCAAATATTGTTCCTTGCCCAGCTCGGCATTTATTTTTTTAAACTTCGATTCAAAAGCTTCATACACGCGCTTGGCCGGCTTACCCATGGCGGCAAGCACCGTGTCGGCAATATGTTCCGGCGCAACCTTAAGCTGACCGCTGACGTGATAGGCCAAAAGGTCACGAAAAAACGCATCGTTTTGGTCGGCCATTAAGTAATCGAACCGAATACCGGAACGGATAAACACCTTTTTAATAAACGGCAGTGCACGCAGCTTTTGCAGTAAAAGCCTGTAATCACTGTGATCGGCACGAATCGCGGCACAGGGCTTGGGATACAAGCAGCGTTTATCGCGGCAGACACCGGCCTTTAGCTGCTTTTGACAGGCAGGGTAGCGAAAGTTTGCGGTGGGGCCGCCGACATCGTGAATATAGCCTTTAAACCCCGGTAAATCCTTTAAAATATGAGCTTCCCGTAAAATGGATTCGTGACTTCTGGCGGTTACGGTGCGCCCCTGGTGAAAGGTAAGCGAACAAAAATTGCATGAACCGAAGCAACCGCGCGAAGAAGTGATGCTGAATTGCACCTCGCTGAGCGCCGGTACGCCGCCAAGCGCATCATACATGGGGTGCGCTTTTCTTGTGTAGGGCAGTTCGTAAATTTCATCAAGCTTTTTACCGCTAAGGGGCGGCATGGGCGGATTTTGTATCACATATCGGTTGCCGTGCGCCTGCACCAATGTTTTGCCGCGCACAGCATCTTGTTCGTAAAATGAGATTTTAGCGGCCTCTGCATATTGTGCCTTGTTGGTGCTGACGGCTTCGCACGAAGGCAACAGCAGATATTCTCCCTGAATGTCATCGGTTGAAGCGGCAATGTAACAGGTGCCGCGTACGTGATGCAGCCTTTCAATGGGGCAGCCTGCTGCCAGACTATCCGCAATTTGGCGGATGCTTTCTTCACCCATGCCATAGGAGAGTAAATCGGCACGGCTGTCCAAAAGAATGGAACGGCGCACCTTATCCTGCCAGTAATCATAGTGGGCAAAGCGGCGCAGGCTGGCTTCAATGCCGCCAATGATAATCGGAATATCGGGGAACGCCTCGCGTACTCGGTTGGCATATACAACGGTTGCACGATCCGGCCGTTTGCCTGCCGCGCCGCCGGGGGAGTATAAATCCTGACTGCGCCGCTTTTTGGCTGCAGTATAATGCGCCACCATAGAGTCTAAGTTACCGGCGCCGATTAAAACGGCATATTGCGGCCGTCCGAGCACTGTAAACGGCTCTTTGCTGTGCCAATCGGGCTGTGATATAATGCCGACGCGATACCCGGCAGCCGTTAAAACACGCGTGATAACCGAAACGGCAAAGGAGGGGTGATCGACATACGCATCGCCCGACACATATAAAAAATCAATACAATCCCAGCCCAAAGCATCCATTTCCTGACGGGTAACCGGCAAAAACCCGGCGCGAATCCCCATCATGACCGCATGCTCATTTCCATATAATCTTCTTTAGAAAGCAAAACCTCACGCGGCTTGCTGCCGTCCTGCGGGCCGATCCAACCGCGCTCTTCCATTTGGTCAACAATACGTGCGGCACGCGAAAAGCCGATTTTAAGGCGTCTTTGCAAATAAGAAGCCGAGATTTTGCCCGTATCCACGGCAATCTCAATTGCACGCGGGAGCAATTCATCATTATCGCCGGGGTCATGGTCATTGCCCGATACGTTAACGGTTTTGCCATTTTCTATTTTTTCAAGAACGTCTTCATCATACCGTGCCACAGAACCGCTTTTGATAAACTCAACAATCCGTTCCACTTCTTTATCCGAAATAAAGGCGCCTTGCAAACGTTTGGGCTTGGATGCGCCGACGGGTGAGAAGAGCATATCGCCGCGTCCCAAAAGCTTTTCGGCACCGGCAGAATCTAAAATTGTGCGGCTGTCCACCTGAGAGGAAACGGCAAACGCAATACGGGACGGAATGTTCGCCTTAATAATACCCGTGATAACATCAACCGAGGGGCGCTGCGTGGCGATAACCAAATGGATGCCTGCGGCACGCGCCAGCTGTGCCAAACGGCAAATGGAATCCTCAACCTCGCCGGGGGCAACCATCATCAGGTCGGCCAGCTCGTCAATGATAATGACAACATGCGGCATGGTGTTTTCGCCGCCTGCCTCTGTAATGGCGTTGTTATAGCCCTCCAGATTGCGCACGTTATATTCGGCAAACACCGCGTAACGGCGTGTCATTTCCTGTACAGCCCAATACAGCGCACCGGAAGCGCGGCGCGGATCTGTTACAACAGGAATCATCAGGTGCGGAATTCCGTTATATACATTCAATTCAACCACCTTGGGGTCAATCATTAAAAGCTTAACCTCGTTCGGGTCGGCCTTGTAGATGATGCTGGCAATTAAGGTGTTAATACAAACGCTTTTACCGGAGCCGGTGGCGCCTGCAATTAAAATATGCGGCATTTTGGCCAAATCCACCACGACGTTTTTTCCGGCGATGTCCTTACCCAAGGCAAAGGCCAGCTTAGAGGGAAAGTTTTTAAATTCATCCGAATCCAGCACCTCGCGAATGCTGACGGTGGCGACGGTTTTGTTCGGAATTTCTATGCCTATGGCTTCCTTATTCGGGATGGGCGCTTCAATACGCACACCGGTTGCGGCCAGGCGCAGGGCAATATCATCAGACAAGCCGACAATTTTGCTGACCTTAACACCGGCGGCCGGTTTTAACTCGTAGCGTGTAACGGTCGGCCCCTTACTGACGTGTAGCAGCTCGGCCTCTACATTAAAGCTTTTTAAGGTTGCAATCAGCTTTGCCGCGGTTTCGCGCAGTTCTTCGCGAGAATCGGCGCTGAGGGTTGCGGTGTTTTTGTCCAGCAGGTCAAAATCGGGGAAGGTGTAGGGAATTTTTTCAAAAGCCTCTTCCATTTCCTGTGAGATGGCTTCATTTTCTTCGTCTGTCAAGGGTTCTGCCTTTTCAGCCGGTGCGTCCGTGGCAGTGCTGTGCTGCACGGGCGTGTGCGCGTCCTCTTCTGCCGGTGTGGTTTCCCATGGGACGTCATCATCTGCCGGTGTGGCAGGCGCAGCTTCCGCGTGGGAGAAGGTTTCGGCCTTAGCAAGGGCAGGAGCGGTCGTTTTTTCCTCCGGCGGCAAGACCTGATCTAAAATAGCATCTAAATTTTTAAAATCATAGGTCGGTTCATCTTCGATTTGCGGATGCATGTCCGTTTCGGATGCGGTTGCTTCTGCTTTTGGTTCTGCGGCCTTTTCCTGCACAGCCTTTTTAGGCTTTTCGGTAGCCGTGCCGCGCGTTACGTCCTCATCACTGAAATTGGGGATGGCACGTTTTGCCGCACGCGGCTTTTTTTCGCGCGGAGGCATAACGGCAGCCTCTTCGGCGGCTTCGCGGCGGACTTCTTTAATATCCATAAAGCAGCGCACCCAAAAGCGTAGCAAGGCCTTAAGGGGCGACCATTTTGTTAAAATCATAATCAATACAATAAAAAGTGTAAACAGAATAATACCTGCCGCAACGCGACCGACGGTGTTGGCAAAAATATCACATAAAATGCCGCCGAAAATACCACCGCCGATACCGTTTGAGCCGCTCCACCAGTAGCCCGAAAGGCTTGTCAGCCAAAACGGATTTTGCGCCGGGATACCCGAAAACAGCTGAAACAGGCCGGCCAGGCAAAGTATGACAAGCAGTGTTTGCGTATATTTGCATTTGTTTTCTTCATAGGCGCGGCCGATTAAGCGGTGCATGCCGAGCACCAGCAAAAAGGGCGGCAGCAAATAGGCCGGAATCCCCAACAGCCCAGTACAGAGCGTTTTTGCCCACTGGCCGATAATGCCGCTGGGAGCGTATAAAAAAACACCGGTTAAAAGCGCCGCAGCAATGATGAAAATAGAGATAAACTCATTCTTCATTGGCGCGTCAATGGTTTGCTGTTTTGCTTTTTTGGTTCTTTTTGCAGTTGTCGATTTCTTTTTTGCCGCTGGCATATGTATCTCAAAACTCCTTTACAGATAAATCAATCGAATCGGTGTAAAAATTTTCACACATACTTAATTGTATCATAATAATTTAAAAAAGTCCAGCCTTAGCAAAAAAATGTTGTCATAAATGTTGTCATATAAATAATAAACGGCTTTTTTGACGACGACTATTGACAGCTTACGTTTTCAGTATTATAATAAAGCTAACGAACATTAGTTAGCTAAAAAGGTGAGCCGCTTATGCATTTCGGAGTCATTATGCATGTCCATTCCGATTGTAACAGCTGCCTCTGCGGGACTTGGCATAGGAATTGTTTTTTTAAGGGCGGCAAAAGAGCCTTATGCGGTTTGTGTATCTTTTTTGCTGTTTGCCATAAAAGGAATCCTGCTTTTAAGGTACACAAAAATACGTAGCTGAATGTACACAAACATGAGGAGATGTTAACATGAATGTAACCATCATTCGGGCAACGAGCCGAAAAAACAGCAGTACATACAATGCAGCGCAATACTTTATATCAAGCCTCCATAACGTGGAGGAGGTTTTTGAATTTACATTGCCGAAGGATATGCCGCATATTTGCTGCGGCTGTTATGCCTGCCTGAGCGGTAACGAAGAAAAGTGCGGCGGATATGCCTATTTAAAGCCGATTAACGAAGCAATTGCAAAATCGCAGCTGCTTATTTTTTGCTGCCCGGTTTGGTGTTTTCATGCGCCGGGGCAAATTAAGTCGTTTTTAGACCATTACGGCTACAGGTGGCTTGTGCATCGGCCGAATTTTGACATGCTGCACAAGCAGGCCGTCATTATCACCACGGCCGGGGGCGGCGGCTTACGATCTGCCGCAAAGGATATCGCTGACAGCATGTACTATTACGGCGTAGCCCGAACACATGTGGTAACGCAGTCCGTTTGGGGTTATTTTTGGAATGATATGCCCGAAAATATGAAGCGCAGCTTTACCCGAAAGCTTGATAAAGCCGCTGTCAAGGTTGAAAAATGTGCAAGATATTTAAAACCTTCCTGTAAAGTGAAATTTCTTTACATAATGTTTAAACACCTGCATTTGGCCGATAAAATGTGGCCGATCGACAATGCATATTGGAAAGAGCATGTAAAAAGCGGTATGTAAACGCCCATTTTGCAGACGGAAATGACGCGGAAAAAATTATCTGCCGTGCCGAACGTTTGGGGGTTGTAAAATGCTTTCTTTTGTGATACAATAAAATAACATTTGATTTTATGTACATACAATATAGGAGGCAACATTATGCAAATTGATTTGCTGTGTCCGGTGGAAAACCAGGGCGTTACAGTTAAAACAAATTCAAAAACAGGAGAACCGTATGCGCTTTTAAAGCTGTTTAATTTAAGTCGGCGTATGATCGATTCCGTTTCGTTTATTGTGCGCGTTTATGATGCAAACGGCGGCGCCTTGGGCGAAATTCAGGTTGATTTAAAAGAACTGGAGGGACAGCCGCAAAGCTTTTTTGCCGAGAATAAGGCGGTATCGCTGGCGGAATATCCGGAGGCTAAGCACATTACAGCCGAGTTTTTGGAGGTTACGTTCGCAGAGGGAGAACCTTATGTTAAAGAGGGGGAACTGACGGAGATCACCATCCCCGAACCGGATTATGATGAAAAAATGAGATTGATTTCGGCCGCCGGAGAAGATGCGCAGTGCTATGCGCACGATTTGGGGCCGCACTGGATTTGTGTTTGCGGCCGTCCGAATTTAAACGGCGCGGACAATTGTGTACGCTGCGGTCGTGAAAAAGCCTATGTGATGGCTCATTTTTCCTCGCGCGATGCGTTGAATCAAACGCTTGTGGAGCAAATGGAAGCGGAAAAACGTGCGGAAGAAGAAAAAAAAGCAGCCGAAGCGCAGGCAAAGGCAGAGCGCAGCCGCAAAAGAAGAAAAACGGCCTTGCGAGTCGTTGTCGGTGTGGCGGCGTTGGCTGTTTTGTGCGTGCTGGGTTATTTGGCTTATGATGGTATTATGATTTTAAGCGGCAACAGCGCAGCCAAAAAGGGAGATTATCTTGCGGCGTACAGCCGTTATGCGGCGGCCGGTTCGGTAAAAAAGCTGGCGACTGTTTCGGAAGAAGTGCGCGGTAATTCCAACGCAAATTTAACACAATCCGGCATTTTGGCATCCGATGATGAAAATTTATATTACATTGACAGTTCCTATGCTATTTATAAGGAAAGCAAAGCAACCGGCGAAAAAACACGCTTGGGCGATGCAGAGGGTATTTATTTAAATGTGTTAAACGGCTGGGTTTATTATTTGGATGCGAACACAGGTCAGGCATTGTGCCGCATCAGCACAAGCGGAGACAATACAGAGGTTTTATATGAGGTGACGGAAGGCCACTTCGGCAGCGTGGCACTTGTGGGCAACGAGCTTTATTTTGTGCTGCAAGAGCCTGCCAAAAACGTAACACCCGAAATGCAGGAGCAGGCGGCGCAGCAGGGCGGCAACACCTATCAATATCGCCTGTATCGTTTAAAAGTTGGCGCTAAAAAGCCGAAGCCGGTTTCGGATTTGAATATTTCGCAGTTTGTTACCTATCAGGGCAGCATATATTATTTTGACGAAGAAGGCTCCTTGTGCAGTATGAATCGTAAGGGCGCAGACGTTAAAAAACTGGTCAGCGGACCGGTATACGGGTTTGATGTGTATGCCGATAATTTATATTATTTGGACGGCAGCCAGACTGAAGATAACGGACAGCCGAAGCTGACCCTTGAAAAAGCCGATTTAGACGGAACATACAGCGAAAATATTGTTGCCGATCAGCTTGTCATCGGGTTTAACTTTGACGAAGGTGCGCTGTATTATCTGGCCTATGTAAACGGCATGGCCGAGCTGCACAAAAAGAGCGGCGGCGAGGATACCGTCATCCTTGAAACCTGTCAGCTGTTTAACATGGCAGACGGCTATATGATGTATGTAACCCCCATGGGCGAATTTATGAAAACCAAGTTTGATAAAAGCGGCTTTGAAGAAATTAAAGCAGCCGCTATCGAAGCGCAGGACTCGGACGCTGATGGCGAACTGGCCCCCAAAGCTTCGCCCGAAGCTGAGACGGAAGCTCCGGCGGCCGAATCGGCCGAGCGGGCAGAATAAAAAATATTTTTATGTATAACCGAAAGCAAAAGGGGTATACTGATAGTGACCTCACAAAATACATGATACTTCTTGTATGAAGTATGCCCCTTTACCTTCAGATGCGTTATGCTGTATAGCAGTACGGTATAACGCATCTTTTTTATATTCAGATTGGAGTTTGCTGCAAAAGCGCTGTTTTTGCATAAGCTTGTATCACTTTCCCACTTCATGTCACAAATTACTTGTTTTGTCAAAAACACTGTTGCAATCGGACAGAAGGTGTTATATAATAGCTGTACGCCGACAAAGACGCCTGCGGTATGCACAAAGGGGAGAGATCAGAAGCCTTTGCGAGGTTATGTGTGCGCGGACTTTGAAGTTGAAATTTACCGTATATTTCGCAGCCGCAAGGCAGATTTATTATCATTTAAAGAGTTTGAGCCATATTTTGTATGTTTTGCGAAAATTGTTTGTTGCAAACGGGTGCTGTGTGTGATATAATAGCCATGCATGCTCGGTAAAGAGAAGCAATAAGACCAGGCATACGGGGGGACTCTCTAATGCCTATGCAGAGGTGGAAAAATGAAAATTAATTTACAAACCAAAGTGTGTATTACATTGCCGCAGCAGCCGACGCTGCGTGAACAATTTGCGGCCGAAGAACTGAAAAAATATTTGTATATAATGACAGGTGCAAGCATCATCATTACCTCCGCGCCGGCGGTGGATGCGGATGCTTGCTTTCTGCTGGGACATCCTGCACACAACAAGGCCGCTGCGGCGTTTATTACGCCCGAAGCTTTTGATGCGGCCGTGCCGGGAGACGAAGGCTTTATGCTGCGCAGCGTCGGCGCAGCAACACTCTTAATCGGCGGCAGCAGGGACAGCCTTGAACGCGGTACTCTTTACGGCGTTTACGAATTGTTAGAGCGTTTTTGCGGATGCAGTCTGGCAGCGTATTCAAAACCGGGGCTTATGGCAGGTGAATTTGTGCCGAAGGTACGGGAGCTTATTTTACAGGATATTGATTCCGTAAAGGAAAGCGCCGATACGGCATACCGTACGGCCATTGTTCAATATGGTGACGCGGCCGGCAGTGTAGAACACGGGCTGAATGTATCGTTTTTGGACTGGCTTTCTAAAAACCGATACAATCGGATTTTAACCTGGGTGAGCGTGTATGAGGATTTAAAGGCAAACGGGCTTTTGCATGAGGCAATGCGCCGCGGTATACAGTTTACGGTAGGTCATCATGGCGCGGCACGTCATTTTATGCCGCCGTTCGGCAATGCATACTTTTCGGAGCATTATTATGAAACACATCCCGAGTATTATAAACTAAAAAGTGACGGAACCAGATTTTGCATTTCGGATCACATGGGTCAGTGCGTTTTTTGCAGCCGCAACGAGGATATTTATGATGTGCTGTGTGAGCACATTGTCAGCTGGGCAAAAGAAAATCCGCTGGTTGACATCATTGCTTTTTGGCCGCAGGACGGCATGGATGAGGACTGCCAATGCGAGGCTTGCCGACAGTATACAAAGCTTGAAAACTATACATATTTTATGAACACCTTGGCAAAGCGTGTGAGTGCGGTATATCCGCAAATGAAAATTGATATGCTGCTGTATGTGGATTTGTGGGAATGCCCCGAAGGCATACAGCTGTCTGAAAATTTGCTGCTTGATGAGGCCACCTGGCATGACAGCGGCTTGCGTACGGTCGGTAAACCGGACGGCACTTGTCTGGAGAACAGCCTGTTCGAAAAAAATATCATTCCTTGGCGCAAAACAGGGGCGCAGTGCGTGTATTATGATTATGAGATGGGTGTGTATCCGGCTCGGAACCGATACATCCCCATGGCAGATGAAATACAAAGTATTTTCCGCCGCTGCCGGGCGTTGGGCTTGCTGGGAATCGGTACGCAAATAGAGTGCTACAACCTGTGGAATCATTTGTTTAACTTTTACTGCTTCGGGCGTACGGCATATAACACAAGCCTTTCTATGGAGGACAATTTGACTTGCTTTGGCCGCATTTTCGGCCGTGGGGCTAAAGCGGTGCAAGCAATTATCCGACTTTGCGAGGCCTGTCTGGATGGCCGGGTGCCGATTGACGAAGCCGGCATGTATCTGATGGAGCATATTGACAAAAAACATATCTACGCGCTGTATGATAAAGCGCTGGATGCTGCTTAAACAGCACTGTTTCGGAACAACATCCGCTTAATGCGTATGGCATTTCGATATTCGGATTTGGAAACACAGCAGGTGGGTGCCAAGGAGCAGTACCCGTATCAGGCACTAAAGGAATATCCGAACGTATCCGAAGAACTTTTATACATGACGGAGTTTGACAGCTTTCAGCATCATGACCCGGGTTACGGCATTATGATTCCCGTGGCAGGCAAGAGTACAGCTTACAAGCCGGATGTATGGTATCGGTTTGAATAGGGCATACCCGGACGAATATGACGGTTGCTATACGGCTTTTTTTACAATGAAGCTGGTAATACACCCAAAAGCCATATACTGTATGCCTTGTACATAAATTGTATGTTGAAAAGGCTGCATGGGATCTGTATAATGAAAACGAAAGGAGCTCACACATGATTACAGAAAACAAAACGATTTTAAAAATTGCTGCGGCGCAGCCGGAAAAGGGTATGTCAGCCGAGATAACAGCGGAAAAGGTAATTAAAACCTGTACGTTTACGATTTGTGACGCAAGCGGTGCGGTTTTGACAGAGGGACAAGCGGAGGGCGGTGCAACAGTACGGTTTACAGCCAAGCACCAAGCTGAATGCTGGTCGGTGGAACGGCCTGTTTTATATACGCTGCAAGCGGATTTATGCTTTTGTGACGGAACGGCGGAAACCGTTTCCGACCGCTTTGGGTATCGCTGGTTTTCAACGGATGAAAACTATATTTACTTAAATGATTATCCTTATTATGTGCGCGCATATATCCGCGGCGCAGCGGCACATGAACACCAAAATAACTGCAATTTAAGCGAATATGAGTTTTACAGAAAAAATATTCAAATGGCAAAATCGTACGGCTTCAATGCCATTCGGTTTCACTCTGTTGTACCGCCGGAGGCATGTTTTCGGGCGGCTGATGAACTGGGCATTTTAATTCACATTGAAATGCGTGAAGAGGATTCGGAATATGATAACTTAGAGGAAATGCTTTACGGAAAAAATAATTTTCTTTCAGACCGTGAGCTGATTCATATTATCAACAGCTTGTATAATCATCCGTCCTTTATGGTGTATTGTGTCGGCAATGAAATTCGCGAACCGGGCAAAAAGCCACGAATCCGAGAAATTCGGGACATTGTAAAAAAACTGGATCCCTCGCGCTTGTTTATTGATACCTGTGCCGACGGAGAATATGACAGAACCTGTGTTGATTTTGACGTACAGCACATGGGATATTACTTTCCCTATGCCAAGCATGGTGATATGTTTGAAAATACAGATAACTTATTGTGCGTCAAAGCACTCGGCGGCCAGCCGATGGAAACAGAAAACGACAAAAACAAAATCCACCGCGGCCTTATGTTTCCGCGTCCCGTACTGGCGCATGAGGTTTGCCACTATACATCGTGGCGTGATTTTTATGCCTTAAAAGAAAAGTTTGAAAAATACGGTCGCCCGGCACCATGGTGGGTGGACGAAGAAATTAAAATGTTGGAGGCCAAGGGGTATAAAGAGGATTTTGCCAAGACCCTGCAGGTGACAAAGGATTATCAGTTCCGCTGTTGGAAAATCGCACTGGAGGGGATTCGCGCCAGCCATTTTTTGGCCGGATTCCATATGCTGCAATTTGCCGATACGGACAAGTATGAAAATTCAAACGGTGTGGTTGATTGCTTTGACGATCCGCACGGCATCAGTACCGAAGCGTTTCGAAAATTTAATGCCGATACGGTGCTTTTGGCGCGGCTCTCTAAGCAAATTTATGCAGGGGGCGAAACGGTACATATTCCCGTTCTGCTGTCGCAGTTTAAAATTCATCCCTGCCCGAGCGCCGAGTTTTATTACAGCTTAACAGAGGGTGAAAAGCTTGTTGCGGAAGGCACTATGAAGGATATGGCAACGGGTGCTTCGGGCTTGTATAAGCTTTGCGGCCTTGAGCTTGTTCTGCCCGCAACGGAAACGGGTAAAAAGCTTGTGTTAACCTGTCGGTTAAGCTTTGCAGACGGCACACAAACCGAAAACAGTTGGGAGCTGTGGGTGTTTCCGCAGTGCAAAAAATTGGATTTGGCAGCGCGCTGTGATATGCAGGCAGACTATTTGGAAAACACGTGCCGGTTTGATGAAAACGCCAAGCTTTTTATAACGGATAAGCTGGATGATGAACTGTTTAACAAGCTGGATAACGGGGCAGATGTATTGTTTATCTATCGGACGGATTGGACGCGCCATTTGCTGCACAAGGGCATGAAAGCGCCGAAATACTCTTTCCGTCATACGTGGGAGCGTTTTAAAGGCGTCATTTGGGACAGAGGTACCATCAACGGCGGCATAGATGATCAAGATATTTTAAACCGTTATGGCTTTGCAACGGATGGACAGGTCAATTTTCAATATTATCCGCTGATTGAGGATAGCGATAAAATTAATTTGGACGATTTTCCGATTGCGGTTCATTCGCTGGTAAGCGGTTTGGATAAAAGCAGCCGCGACCGCTTTGACCCTAAAAAGTTCGGTCTTTCCGAATTGATGTATGACCGTACCATGCGCCGCTTTAGTTATGCCTTTACGCTGCGAGCAGGCAAGGGCAGACTGCTTGTGACGGGCTTTAACTTTACAGGCGTGGATGAACGGGAGCCGGCCTCTTGTGCTATGCTCAAGGCGCTTGTCGCATACTGCAATTCGAGTGATTTTGCACCGCAAACGACGATTTCGACAGACGAACTTAAGGCGTATTTAGCCGGGGTGGCACAGGAGGGGCCGCAAAAAGAACGTATGATGACGCAATATTGGCAGTTGGATAATGAACCGGTGGAATCCATGGAATACTGGACAGAATCGGAACGCTATCTGCGTGAAAATTGAGTGAAGCATAATAAAAGTTTTTTATCTTTAAGCCAAAATACAGGAGGCATATATGGACAGAGTTAAACTTTTGCAACAATCATCACTGGAAAAAATATATTTGGATTGGGAAGAAAACACTGAAGAACTGACACACCTTTCGGTTTTGAAGAATGAAAAATTTTCTTACCAAATTGCCTATCACGGTATGGTGCGCTACATGCGTGACACCACGAAAATTGTGGTGGATTCTCCGCTTGCGGCGTTTGTAACGGTGCGTTTTGTCGGCAATGTGCCCGTATCCTGCACAACGCGCGGCGAAATTGACGAGTTTTACGAACGTACCGCACCCGGCCTTTTTCCGGATGTTTTATATCCGATTGAGAACAACACGATGGATGTTCTTTGCGGTCGCTGGCACAGCTTATGGATTACGGCGGAGCTTGACGGTATGGTGGCGGCCGGTACCTATCCGATTACGGTTTCGTTTGTCAGCAAAGAGGCAACCGTATCCAAAACCATGACGGTAGAGGTGATTGACGCGCTTTTGCCGGAACAGGACATGATTTTTACCCAGTGGTTTCACACGGACTGTCTGGCGGATTATTATAAAGTACCTGTTTTTTCGGAGGCACATTGGGAACGGATTGACCAATTTATGCAAACGGCTTATCAAAACGGCATTAATATGATTTTAACGCCGATATTTACGCCGCCGCTGGATACGCAGGTGGGTCATGCCAGAACAACGGTGCAGCTGGTTGACATTGAAAAAGACGGCGACACCTACCGCTTTTGTTTTGATAAACTGCGGCGCTTTATTGCACTGGCAAAAAAGAATCATATGCGGTATTTTGAAATGGCGCATTTGTTTACGCAATGGGGACTGGAGTTTACGCCGAATATCATGGCAACGGAGAGCGGCGCGGTAAAGCGTATTTTTGGCTGGCATGTTGCTTCGGAGGATCCTGCATACATGCACTTTTTGTCACAGCTTTTACCGGCGCTGGATGCCGTGCTGAAGGAGGAGGGCATTGCGGAGCATACCTTCTTCCATATCTCCGATGAACCGCACACAGAGCATCTGGAACGTTATATGAAGCTGAAAAAAGCCGTGCAGGCCTATTTGCCGGGCTATGAATTTATTGATGCATTGTCACATTTTGAATACTACCAACAAGGCGTTGTGGATCATCCCATTCCGTCAACAGACAGTATTCAGCCGTTTATTGACCATAAGGTGCCGGAGTTGTGGTCGTATTACTGCTGCTCACAGGAAAAAGATGTGTGCAACCGATTTATGTCCATGCCGTCTTATCGGAATCGGATGATTGGCCTGCAGTTTTTTAAGTATCATGTTAAGGGCTTTTTGCATTGGGGGTATAACTTTTATAACTCAGCTTTGTCGCTTGGTCATGTCAACCCCTTTATGGTGACGGACTGTATTGACACATACCAGGCCGGTGATGCGTTTTCGGTGTATCCCGGCGAGGACGGGCCGCTTGAATCCATGCGTATTTTGATTTTTTATGACGCGTTGCAGGATGTGCGTGCCTTAAAGCTCTTGGCGGGGTATATCGGGCACGATGCGGTTGTTCGGCTGATCGAGAAAGAAGCAGGTATGGAAATCCACTTTGATCAATTTCCGCATGATAAACACTTTTTGCTGCGGCTGCGTGATGCAGTGAATCAAGAGATCAAAAAATATTTATAAACAACAGAATTTTAAAAGAGTATTTTCGTGAAGCAATGAAAATGCTCTTTTTTTAGTGCGTGGTTTTACATCTCTTTGTGAAATGACTATTGACATGCAAGGTACAATATGTTATACTTTGTAAAGTAGTATTAAAAACTACGAAAGGAAGGTATTGAAACGATGAAAACCGCAATTGTCATTGATTCGGGCTGTGACGTATCTGAAGAACTGATTGAAAAATACGATATGAAAGTACTGAGACTGCATGTTATTTATCCGGAAAAAGACTATGCAGACGGTATTGATATAAAGCCGGAAACCATATATGAGAGGTTTCCGGAGGAAATCCCTACTACCTCGACCCCGTCTCCGCAGGATGTGTATGATCTGCTTCGCACAATTTGTGAGGAGGGTTACACCCATGTACTGGCTTTTTCAATTTCGAGCGGCCTAAGCACCACGTATAACACCCTTTGCAGTGCGCTTGCGGAGGAAAAAGGCCTGATCTCCTACGTGATGGATACAAAAAGCATCTCCTTTGGCGCAGGGGTATTTGCCGTATGGGCGGCAGAGCAGCTTGCGGCAGGCAAAAGCTTTGAGAATGTGGTGAAAGAACTGCCCCGAAAGGTGAGCGATTGTAAGATTTTTTATTACATGGACACTTTAAAATATTTACAAAAGGGCGGCAGAATCGGGCTTGTCAGCTCTGTTGTCGGGACAATGCTGAAAATTAAACCGATTATATCCTGTAACGAAAACGGGGTTTATTACACGGTGACAAAGGTGCGCGGTGAAAAGCTGGGCTTGCAAAAGCTGTTGGAAACAGCTAAGGCCTTTGCCGGTGACGATGCGTGCTATTTTGCGGTCTTAAACGGTGACGGCAGAGATAAGGCCGATGCTGTCGTGGAGCAGGTAACGCAGCTTGACAACGGCACACTGATTGAGGATAAGCAGATTACGGCCTCTATGGCGGTACATACAGGGCCGGGTCTGGTCGGAATTATGGTTTTTAAATTATAAAGCAATGCACAGCAAGATCATTGTTGCAGCGGCTCTGACGGGGTGAGTTGTAAAAGCGCAGTTTTTACGGCTCGCCCTTTTTTATATGCATTTGCAAACAGAATGATTTTTTAAACGGGGACGGGCGAAAATTGTGTGCTTCGGGATTGTAATTTTGTAAAAAGTGTGCTACAATAATAACATGTACAACCGAAAGGTGAGGAATATGAAAAAGAATATTTGGGAAAATGTATATTATAGACTAAAAGATCCGGTTGAGATCCGTTTGGCGATTTTGTATGTCATTTTTTATGCGGATATTCCCGTTAGCGATGTCGAATTAAAGCACTGCATGCTGGAGGCCACAAGCGTGGACTTTTTGGACCTGTGCGATATTATCGGCAAGGTGCGCAAGGAAAACTATATCAGAACCGTGTGGCGTGATGAAATTGAAAAGTACGAGTTGACCCCTTCCGGCACAGATATGATTTCTATGTTTGAGGATAAGCTGTTGCCCAGCGTTAAAAACAGCCTGAAACATTCGGTTGACCAATATTACAAAAACGAGACCAGCCGCAAATCCCTTCGGTGCGATATACGCCCCGTGGGAGATGGTATGTATAACGTTGAGTTGGAACTGAAGGAAGGCAAAAACTCTCTTTTGGCAATATCGCTGTTTGCAGGCAATAAAAAAAGAGCGCTCAGCATGTGCCGCTGCTTCCGTCGGGATCCGTATGCAATTTATCACCAATTATCGGAACTGTTACATCAGCCGGAGGAATAGGAGTTTTGTAATATGCAATATGATGTTATCATTGTCGGCGGCGGCCCGGCCGGCTTAAATGCGGCGCTTTACGCATCGCGTGCAGGGCTATCGTGTCTGGTTTTGGAAAAAATGTTTACCGGCGGACAAATGACAAAAACAAGCAGGCTGGACAATTATATTGGATTTCCCGATGGGATAGATGCGGTAGAGCTTGCCATGCAAATGGAGCGTCAAGCCGCAAACGCCGGAGCAGTGATTTGTTATGACGAGGTAACCGCATTGCAGCTGACAGATCGGGTTAAACGGATACAAACAGCCAAAGCGGAATATGAAGCCAAAACGGTGATTCTTGCCATGGGCGCCAAACCGCGTCCGTTGGGAGCGCCGGGAGAAGAAAAACTGCTTGGCTGCGGCGTTTCGTACTGTGCGACCTGCGATGGGGCGCTGTATAAAGGCAAAACAGCGGTTGTGGTCGGCGGCGGCGATACAGCTCTTGAGGACGCGCTGTTTTTGGCAAAGCTGTGTCAAAGGGTATATATTGTGCATCGGCGTACGCAGTTTCGGGGCGCAAAGGTACTGGAACAATCCGTTCGGAATCAGCCCAACATAGAGCTTGTGCTGGACTCGGTGGTGACGGAAATCGAAGGCACAGAGCGTGTGACGGGCATTCGCGTACAAAATGTTCGTAATGACGTTTGCAGGCGGCTGGATACACAGGCTGTTTTTGTTGCGGTCGGCACAGAACCGATAACGGACTTGCTTGTCGGCCGGCTTCCCTTGGAGGAGGGTGGATATGTTGCAACAAACGAGGCTATGGAAACAGCGCTGCCCGGTGTCTTTGCAGCCGGAGATTTGCGCAAAAAGCCGCTGAGGCAGGTGATTACTGCCGCGTCCGACGGTGCGGTTGCTGCGGTTTCGGCTCTGCGGTATTTAGAAAGCTAACAGATAAAAGAACTGTCGCAAAATCAATTCATTTTGCGACAGTTCTTTTTTTATTTCATTTTTGAGCGCAGCCGATGTCGATACAAATGCGTCTTTAAGGCTTTCCAGTTAAACGGGATTAAGGGATAGAGGTACCCCTTGCCTGTTACGGTTTTGTTTGTGGCAATAAAAACGACCACTAAAATCGTGCCGATAATAAAGCCCCAAAGCTTGAAAAAGTACGTGGTCAGCAACAGCATAATACGCATCAGTTTAAAGGAATAGCTTAGCTCTATACTGGGCTGCGTAAAACCGGCAATGGCAACAAAGGACATGTATAAAATAGTATCCGGCACCATCCAGCCCGATTTTACGGCAAAATCACCCAACAGCAGTGCACCGATGATGCTTAGTGAGTTGCCCAGCATATTCGGTGTATTGACGGAGGCCAGCCGCAGTACATCAATTGACCCCTCCAGCAGCAAAAGCTGAATAATAATCGGTACCGAAGCCGGAGCCGACAGCCCCAAAAAGGATAGTGACGGTGGCAGATGCGACATGTTTTCGACGGCCAAAAGCCAAAGCGGTGTTAAAAACAGTGTTGCAATAAACACCAAATTCCGTATCCATCGAATGTAGGTTCCAATGAGCGGCGGAAAATAAAAGTCGTTCGGTTCCTGCAAAAAGTCCAGTATGGAGGTGGGCAAAATCATGGCGGCAGGCGCGTTATCAATTAATATTACAATGTTCCCCTCTAAAATTGCGGCAGCTGCCGCATCGGGACGCTCGGTATAGCGCACCTTTGGGAAGGGGTTGTACCATCGTCGGCGCACCATACATTCGGCCAGACTTTCCATATTCATGGTGAGTGAATCAACCTGAACGCCGTTTAATTTACTGCGGATGACAGCCAGTTCATCCTGTTTGGCCAAATCCTCAATATATAAAAGGGCAATATCGGTACGGGAGCGTGTACCGACACGCATCATTTCGGCAATCAGCCTGGGGTCACGTATGCGGCGGCGCACCAACGCTATATTCCAAATAACGGTTTCGACAAATCCATCGCGCGAGCCGCGCATAACACGCTCTTTTTCCGGCTCCTCCGTGTTACGCGCCGGATAGTCACGCAAATCCAGCACAAGAGCGCCTTCAAAGCCGTCTACAATAAATACGCTTTTACCGGCCAAAAGCTGTGTGATGACCTCGTCTGCATCCGTGTAAATATCAACCTCGGTATAGGTGATAAACCGGTTGACAAAATCTTCAAAGTCCGTTGCTGCCTGTATCTGCTTAGGGGTAATTTCCAAAAGATGTGCCACAAGGCGTTCCATTACAACATCATTTAAAAAACCATCCAAATAATACAGCATGGCCGACCGTCCACCGAAACTGAAACCGCGGTATAGCAAGTCGCCGCTTTTGCCGATGGGTAAAATTTCTTCTAAAATTGCTTTGTTTTCCGTAATGCTTTTCTTTAAAATCATCCCAATACCTCGATACGTTTTATTCTGTGCTCTCGCTTTCTTCAATTAAGGCGGTTTGATATTTTTCCAAAATGCTTTTTTCCAAAACATCGCGCATTTCCATGTTAATCGGGTGGGCAACGTCTTTAAACTCACCTTCGGGCGTTTTGCGGCTGGGCATGGCGATAAACAGCTTGTCGGCGCCTTCAATCACCTTAATATCGTGAATTACAAGCGCGTTGTCAAAGGTGACCGAAACAACAGCTTTCATTTTAGATTCCAAATTGATTTTTCGTATGCGTATATCCGTAATCTGCATTTGTCATTCTCCTGTGTTTCATAGTGATTTGTGCTTATTTTCTGTTAATCAAGCAGAAATATACACA
>UQYH01000031.1 GCA_900545185.1 uncultured Eubacteriales bacterium
GGGCAAAGACCGCATGGTTACGCGGTTTTTACCCCGTGCAATGTTTTTTTGTATGTTTATAAATTATTGTTTGTTGACAAATGCTTTTTCTCTGTTGTAGTATAAATATGTAACGGGTAGCACCGCGCCGCTTGGTCTGTTTTATATTTTTATGCCGGGGGTTACAATTATGCAAAAAGTGAAAGCGGATGCAAAGGCAGCCGTTCAGCAGGGAAAGGTCAAAACAAAAAGGGGCAGGTATTATCTGACGGATGTAAAGTCCAACTGGCAGCTTTATGTTATGGTTCTTTTGCCGGTTATCTGGATCATTATGTTTCGGTATTGCCCAATGTACGGGATTCAAATTGCGTTTAAAAATTATATGCCGGTTAAGGGAATTACCGGGAGCGAATGGGTGGGGCTGAAACACTTTACGCGTTTTGTTAAATCGTCACAGTTTTTAATGATTACCAAAAACACGCTGGCCATCAGCCTGTACCAAATTGTTTTGACGGTTACGCTGCCCATTATTTTGGCCATTGGCTTGAATTATGTGAAAAACGAACGGTTTAAAAAATCGGTGCAAATGGTATCGTATTTGCCGCACTTTATTTCGGTTGTTATTCTGGTTAGCATGATCAATTTGATTTTTAACACACAATCGGGTATCGTAAACAACATTATTTTTGCAATGACGGGGCAAAAGGTAAACATTTTGGGGTTGTCGAAGTATTTCAGACATCTTTTTGTTTGGTCCGAGGTGTGGCAGTCAAACGGCTGGAACTCTATTTTATATATTGCGGCTTTGGCCGGGGTCGATCCGCAGCTGCACGAGGCGGCCAAAATTGACGGAGCCAACAAGTGGCGCAGAATTTATCATATTGACTTAGCCTCCATTATGCCCACAATCGCCATTATGACCATTATGAGCATGGGTTCGATTTTAACCGTAAGCTTTGATAAAATGTTTTTAATGCAAAATACAACCAACCTTAAAATTTCGGAGGTTTTCAGCACCTACGAATATAAAACGGGTGTTGGCGGCGGCGTAGCGAATTATTCGTATTCGTCGGCCATCGGCTTAATGGCATCAAGCGTTACGTTTGTGCTTATCATCTTTACCAATAAAGTATCGAAAAAGCTTTCCGATACGGGCTTGTGGTAAAAAACGTATCGAAGAAAGGAGAATGCAGAATGGCAAAGAAAAATAGTTGCAAAATTAAAGATGCTAAATCGGATGTCGCTTTTGATATAATAAATCATGTTTTAATGCTGGTGGTTTTGTTTGTTTCGGCATATCCCCTGCTTATTATTGTCAGTTCGTCGTTTAGCGATCCGCATGCCTTAATGAGCGGCAAGGTATGGCTTTTGCCGGTGAAGTTTACGCTGGAGGGCTATAAAGCGGTTTTGCGGCACGATGCCATTTGGCTGGGATTTTATAACAGTCTTTTATATATGGTTTTCGGCACGGTGATGAGCGTTGCGATTTCGGTTTTAATGGCATATCCGCTTTCGCGTGATGATTTTACGATGAAAGAGCCGCTTTCGCTGCTGTTTGCGTTTACCATGTGGTTTTCGGGCGGTTTGGTCCCGACATATATATTTGTCAAGAACCTGGGCTTGTACGATACACGCTGGGCTATGTGGCTTCCCGGTTTGCTTAATGTGTGGAATGCCATTATTGTTCGGACGTATTTTAAAAGCAATGTGGGCGGCGAAATTTTGGAATCGGCCAAGATTGACGGCTGCAGTGACTTTCGGTATCTGCTCAGCATTGCCATCCCCTTGGCCAAGCCAACCATTGCGGTTATTGCGCTGTATTATGCAGTCGGATATTGGAATGCATACATCACACCGCTTTTGTATATAAAATCCGAATCCATACAGCCGATTCAAATTTTTCTGCGCGAAATTTTGCTGCAGGGTCAGGTGGATGAAATATCGCCCAGTGCAACGGCCGAGGTGAATGCGCAGGTTATGAACGAGCTTTTAAAGTATACGGTTGTCGTGGTGGCAAGTATACCGATGATTGTCATTTATCCGTTTGTGCAAAGATTTTTTGTTAAGGGCATTATGGTCGGCTCTGTCAAGGGCTGAACCGTGGTTATAGAGACAATACACTAATATCAGAAAGGATGGAAGGTATGAAAAAAGGATTGTTGATTGCAGCGCTTGCCGTGTGTATGTGTGTATCGGCGGCAGGGTGCGGAAAAGGCGGACAGGAAACAGGAACAGGCAGCGCCAAGGTATCGGGCGTTAATGAATTTCCTATTACCGAAGAAAAAACGACACTGGAGGTTTTCACAACTGAACCGACGGGTGTTGCCGACATTGAGGAGAACGCCTTTACAAAGTGGTACGAGGAGAAAACGAATATTCAGCTTAAATTCGATATGGCAAAGGGTGATGTCCGTCAGGCCATTAACTTAAAAATTGCCAGCAATGATTACGGCGATATTTTCTACGGCTTCTGCTTGGCACGCTCTGAACAGGTTTCGTATTATAATCAAGGCGTGTTTGTGGATATGACGGATTTGATTAACAATCATTCTTACTATATTAAAAACATGCTGGAGGAACGACCCGACATTAAGGAACAAATGCTGCATACCGATCATAAAATTTTAGGTCTGCGCAGTATTTATGAAGATTTTGCACAGGAAAATCCGTATGTGATGTGGGTATATAAACCCTGGATGGATAAGCTGGGGCTTAGCATGCCCGAAACAACCGAGGATTTTTATCAAATGCTGAAGGCCTTTAAGGAACAAGACCCCAACGGCAACGGCATTGCGGATGAAGTGCCTCTGGCCGGACGTAATATGTGGGCAAATGCCACCAGCCTCGATACCTATCTTTTAGATCCGTTTGTATTCCAAAGCTCCTATGGTGTTTATAACGAAAACGGCAAGGCCGTCTTTGCATGGGATAAGCCGGAATTTAAGGAAGGGATTCGCTTTATGAAAAAGCTCTATCAAGAGGGCTTGATGCATATGGACAGCTTTATTATGGACAGAGCGCGCGTTGTGGCGCTGGGCGAAAATGAAACTCCGATTTTGGGCTGTGCGCCCGGCAAGTGGACATCGCAGTTTACCGCAGGCGGCAGCAGCAAGCGCGCAGAGGAATATGTTGCCCTGCCGCCCCTTAAAGGGCCGAACGGACTGCGTCAGACACCGTACGCTTCGATTGACGCGGGCTGCAGCGACTTTAACATTACCAGTACCTGCAAAAACCCCGAAGCTGCCATTAAGTGGGCAGACTGGCTATATTCTGACGAAGCTTACTTAAAGGCGCGCGCAACAGCCGGCACGCGTGAGGCCAAAGAGGGTGAACTGGGTCTGGACGGTGAGCAGGCTATCTATGCGGTCGATCCGGTTGAGGCACTGCCTTCGGGTCAGCTTCAAAACGAGATTTGGGGCAACTTTGCCATTGGTTATGTTCCTGTTGAGCACACCTATAAGGTGGCCTTTAACACCGATATGAAAAAGACCAATGAAAACGCGTATGATGCATACAATTTATATAAAAATTACAGCGTAAAGAAAATGCTGGATGATATTGCTGTTCCGGCTGAAGAATGTGATGAATACTTGGATTTAAGAACGGCCATTACCAACGAAGTGCAGGCGGCTTTAACCTCGTTCGTGATTGGTGAGCGGTCGCTTGAGGACGAATGGGAAGCCTACCTTGAAGAACTGAAAAACTTAAATGTGGACAGATATGTTGAAATTTTCCAAAATTACTTAGATTCCCTTAAATAATCAATCTTTTATTTAGGAGTGATAATTTTATGAAAAAAACAATATCAATCTTGTTGACGCTTTCTATGTTGCTGGCAGCCATGCTGCCGATGGGTGCGGTATCGGCCGCAGAGGAGAGTGTGCAAATTCCGCTTAGCTATTACAACAGTGTAGCAGCCGCGGCAGGCTCGGACGTAAGCTATGCACTGGACGGTGATTTTACAACGAAATTTACTTCGGGCACACTGGCGAATCAACTGTCGGATGGGTTTTATACCGTTCAATTGGATGGTAGCTATGAATTGACCAGCATGAAGCTGTATCAGGATAGCGGTCATGTGAGCGGCAATTTTACCTATGCCCACAATGTTGTTGAAATTTCGGATGACGGGCAGACCTTTACAAAGGTTGATGGTGTAACGATTACGTCAAGCGGCTGGATCAAAACGGACGAAACCGATAATGTACAGCTGGCACGTGTGGATTACACCTTTCCGGCGAATACAAGAGCCAAGTATATTAAAATTACCAACGACAGCGAGCTTGCTTACCGTGATTTCAGAATCAATGAGCTTTTTGTATATGGCATAAAGCAGATTATTCCGGCGCGGCTGTCAAGCTTAGAGGCTGATATGGGTACGCTTTCACCTGCCTTTAGCCCCGAAACAACCGACTACACGCTGACGATTGATTCGGCCGACTTGGCAGCGCCTGTAATTTCAGCCACGGCGGCAGAGGGGTTTGCCGTACAAAGCATTGAGCAGCCCTCTGCAAGTAACAAATATATTGCAACCATCATTGCAGCCGGAGCAGAGGACGCGCAGACAACGACCTATAAGGTTAAGGTTGTTTCAACCGAAACGCCGACAGAGCTTGCGCTTAGCTATCACGACAGCACCCCGTGTAAGGTGAGCGACGGCGGCGGCACATATGATAAGCTGAACCCATTGGATGGTGATTTTGCAACAGCCTTTAAAAGTGCAGCTGTTGTGGGCGGCTTTTATACGGTTGCGTTTGACGGCGAATATGAATTGAGCACGATGAAAATTTATCACAACTATGCCCGCTCTGACTACAGCCGCTTAAACAAGGTGTATGTATCGGATAACGGTACGGATTTTACAGAGGTGACCGATGTTACAATTAAGGCCACAAGCTGGCTTAATAACGAAGAAACTGCTTATAACCAGGTTGTGCGCGTGGATTACACCTTTCCTAAGGGCGTGACGGCACGATACCTAAAGGTGACAAACGATTTGGAAACGGCTGTGGAATTTCGTTTAAGTGAAATGTTTATTTACGGCACAAAGTATCTTGCACCGGCGCAGCTCTCAAGCCTGACGGCTGATATAGGCACGCTTTCACCGGCATTTGATGCCGATACAACCTCTTATACGCTGAAAATCAACTCGGCCGATTTGACAGAACCCGTCGTTTCGGCTGCGGCGGCAGAGGGCAGCGTTATCAAGAATATCGAGCAGCCCTCTGCAAGCAACAAATACACTGCTTCTGTTACCGTCGGCGGGGAAGGCTTAAAAGATACGGTTTACAAGGTTAAGGTTGTATCATCACTGATCCCGACCGCTCTTACGCTTAGCTACTACGACAGTGTAGCGGCCAAAGCCGGCTCGGACGTAAGCTATGCACTGGACGGTGATTTTGCAACGAAATTTACTTCGGGCACACTGGCAAATCAACTGTCGGATGGGTTTTACACCGTCGAATTGGATGACCGCTATGAATTGACGAGCATAAAGCTGTATCAGGATAACGGTCATGTGAGCGGTAATTTTACCTATGCCCACAATGTTGTTGAAATTTCGGATGACGGACAGACCTTTACGCAGGTTGAGGGCGTAACGATTACGTCAAGCGGCTGGATAAAAACGGACGAAACCGATAATGTACAGCTGGTACGCGTGGACTACAGCTTCCCGGTGAATACACGGGCCAAGTATATTAAAATTACCAACGACAGTGAGCTTGCGTACTATGATTTCCGAATCAGTGAGCTTTTGGTGTTCGGCGCTTTGCCTTCTGCCAAGCTGAGTGCACTAAGTGCCGACAGAGGCACGCTTTTACCGGCGTTTGACCCCCAAATATCGGCCTATACGCTGACGGCCGGTCAAATGGCAAAAGGATTGCCGTTACTTTCGGCAACGGCCTTTGAGGGCTGCAGCACAACGGTAGTGAATGCAGATGCCGACAATGATTATACCTATACCGTTACGGTGACGGGCGAGGGTATGGCCGAAAGAACATACACCGTTAAACTGAATGTTTTGCCCGAAATTTATGCAGAAGCAAGTCTTTTAACGCAAACGGTTAAAGCAAGCGTAGATGTGACGCTGTATGATGGCGATGTTACGCTGATTGTGGCAAAGTATGACAAAACGAGCAAAAAACTGCTTGACCTGTCGGTTGTGAAAAAATCCGAAGCCGTGGACAACATTTTAACGGCAAAGGAAATAAAGCTGGACATAAACAACGAGACGATGCAGGGCATGCTTTGGGGCGGTCTTGCGGACATGAAGCCGCTGCAGCCGGTCAAAACCGCACCGGACAAATATTGATAACGCAAAAAGTTAAAACATATATAAATGTTTTATGACAAGTAGGGTGATATTCGCCGCGGAAGGGGGGATATCACTTTGCTTGGTTTATCAGAAGTCTGTTTGTAACACGGGTTTGATTACAAAACGATGGGGGGAACTGTGATGAAAAAATGTATTTCACGTAATTGTGCGCTGACGATAGCGCTTGTTTCGGTACTTGGTCTTTTTGTGCCTGCGGTGTCGGCAACAGACGAAGCGATACAAATTCCGCTTAGTTATTATGACAGCACGACCTGCAAGGTGAGCGACGGCGGCGGCACGTATCATAACAACTATCCGCTGGACGGAGATTTTACAACCTATTATAAAAGTCTGATGACAACCGGCGGCTATTATACGGTTGCGCTGGATGGCTTGTATGAGCTGAGCACCATGAAAATCTATCAGGGTTATGCACGTTCTGACTACAGCCGTATGAACAAGGTATATATTTCGGAGGATGGAGAGTCCTTCACGGAAGTGACCGATGTATCCATCTCGGCCACAAGCTGGCTGACGAATGCCGAAACAAACTTTGTGACCGTAGCGCGCATTGACTATGTTTTTTCAGCAGGCACCAAGGCTAAATTTGTCAAGGTGACAAACGATTTGACAAGCCCGACAGAGGTTTCTATGGCCGAAATGCGCATTTACGGCGTTAAGCAAAAAGAACCCGTCACACCCGGGCTGACATCGCTTACGGTCAGCAGCGGCGAGCTTTCTCCGGCGTTTAACAAAGCCGTGACGGATTACACCGTTTCGGTCGGCAGTCTGAAAGATGCTGTGCCCGAAATTTCGGCCGCAGCGGCAGAGGGCTGCACACTTGCCGTGACGCAACCGAGCCGGGATAACGGATATGTGGGATCGGTGCTGGTTTACGAAACAGATAACGCCGACAATCAAAAACTTTACACAGTTACAATTGTTGAGGTGCGCGAACCGCGCTCTGTTCCGCTGACCTATCATGACAGTATTCCCTGCAAGGTGAGCGACAGCGGCGGTACATATGATAAGCTCTATCCGCTGGACGGCGACTTTAGCACCAATTTTAAAAGTAACTCTGTTGTGGGCGGCTATTATACGGTTGCGTTTGACGGTGAATATGAATTGAGCACGATGAAAATTTATCACAACTATGCACATTCTGACTACAGTCGCTTAAATAAGGTGTATGTATCGGATAACGGTACGGATTTTACAGAGGTGACCGATGTTACAATTAAAGCCACAAGCTGGCTTAAAAATGAAGAAACCGCTTATAATCAGGTTGTACGCGTGGATTACACCTTCCCCAAGGGTGTGACGGCGCAATACCTAAAGGTGACAAACGATTTAATAACAGACACCGAATTCCGTATGACGGAAATGTTTGTCTATGGCTATGATGAATTTGATGTTACGCCCGTTGCCTTGAACATTTCGGCGGATAACGGCATTTTGTCTCCGGCCTTTCGTATGACGGTGACGGAATATGCACTGTCGGTAGGCAGCCTTTCGGATGAAAAGCTGCCTAAGCTTTCGGTAACGGTCAGCAGCCGCTGCGCGGCAGACATTATCCAACCGAGTCCGGATAACGGTTATGTTGGCACGATTTTAGTGTATGAAAAGGAGAACGAAAGCAACAACAGGCTTTACTCGGTCGGATTGAAGGAGGCAGAATGCATTACGCCGCAGCTTGTAAGCTTGACAGCCGACCGCGGCACGCTTTCGCCCGGCTTTAACGCGAATGTGTACGAGTATGAGCTTTTGGTCGGTACTTTTGAAAGCTTTGCAACTCTTACGGCCAAAGCCATGGACGGCTGCAGTGTTGAAATTGAACAGCCCTATCCGCGAAACAATATGATCGGCACGATTACCGTTTGGCAGGATGTGATTCCGAGTAACACAAAGACATATACGGTTAAAATGGTATCGGAACGGGACAGTCACAAGCTGCACATGACCTATGTGGATTCAACACTTTGCAAGGGCAGCGACAGCGGCGGCACATATGATAAGCTGAATCCGATTGACGGTATTTTAACGACAGCCTTCAAAAGCGCATCGGTCGTTGTCGGCGGCTACTATACGGTTGCTCTGGACTGCACCTATGAACTGACAACCATGAAAATCTATCAGGATTACGGTCAGTTAAACGGAGATTGGATCTATCGCTTAAACAGTGTGGAGGTGTCTGATGACGGCAAACACTTTACGCCGGTTGAGGGCGTGAAAATTTCAAGCCCCAACACGTGGATCAGAACGCCGGAAACAGGGTATGACCCTCTTGCAAGAATTGATTACGTTTTTCCCGAAGGCGTAAAGGCAAAATATGTGAAAATTACAACGACTTATGAGGGTGCAGTGGATTTTCGCTTAAACGAAATTTATTTGTGGGGCCGAGACATTGCCGGTTTTGACGAAACGGCGCTTAAACAGCTGGACAGCTCCAGCGGTATCACATCCCCTGCATTTGACAAGGATGTGACGGAATACAGGCTGACTGTGGAAAGCTTCGCACCCGATAAGCTGCCTGTCTTTACGGCAAAGGCGGCGCGCAGCGGTGATGTGGTGACAGCGGTTCAGCCCTCTGCAAAAAATTGTTATACCGGGTCATTTACGGTAACAAACCAAGCAAACGCGCAGGATCAAAAGGAATATCGGGTTCGGCTTACAACCAAAAATCCGGAACTGAGCGCGGACTATATAACAGACCAAAGCTTGTCCGCAATTCGGCGTGATATTTATTTGCTGACAGACGGTGTGTATCTGATCGGCGGCAAGCTCACGAACGTCAGCTGGAACTGTGACAGTGCCTATGTGGATATTCAAACGGGTCGCGTAATGCGTCAGGATGAAAATAAAACGGTCCGCATTACGGCGCAACTGCAAGAGGTTGACAATCCGCAGAACAAAGCGCAAAAAGTATTTACGCTTACGCTTTTAGCCAACGAAATCAAGTCGCCGGTTTTAGTCCTTCGGGATGATTTTCATTCGCTGACAGACGGCAGCGGCATCTTTGAGGGCGATGTACAAAAAGACGGAGACGGCCTCATTATGAAAGGTGAAGCAAGCTATGAAAGCAAATTGGTCGTGAGTGAAAATATTCATTTGGGTAACAGGCTGCTGTTTGATTTTGAAATTCAGCGTAATGCTGCTTCTGCGGGGAGTGTTACGCTCCGCGCCGATCAGCAGATCGGGCTGATTGTCCACTGGGATGAGAGTGGCTGCAGCGTGACGAGCGGCGAAATGAAAACAACGAATATGCAAACAAAGGCAGATAAGCTTCGGTTTAGACTGGAGCTTTTGGAGAATAACTTTAACCTTCTTGCCGACAGCGGCGAGGGATATTATGTCAGCGTCATGCAGGATGCGGAATACATTCAGCCAATCGGAACGGGAATAGACACCGCGGCGTTTGCATCTGCAGACGGCGAGACAACGCTGCGCGAGGTATGTACATATGTTTCGGCATATGATGTTTGCAATATTGCCATCGGCAGTATTAATTTTGCGGCCACCAGTGATGAAAAGCCGCTTTCTGTTACCAAAAACCTGCATTTAATCAAAAATTCGCTTGGCGGTACAAAGCTTGTGTGGAGCAGCAGTGACGAGACGGTTATAAAAGCGGCAACGGGTACGGTCTTGCTGCCCGAAACGGGACGCTATGTGAATTTGAAATTGCAGGCCCAATACGGCGAGCACAGCGCCGAGCGTACTTTTAGGCTGCATGTTGGTGGCCAAAATTTACTGGAGGGTGCAAAGGTGAGCGTGTCGGCTGCGGCATTGGGTGACAGCCGTGCGGCCAACCTGTTAGACGAAAGCGCCGACACGGCTTACATTGTGCAAAACAGCAATGTATATGAAATCAACATCAAACTGCCGGAGGAAAAAACAATTTCGCATATTGATATGTTCTCTGCCGATACCCAAGATACAATTGAGGTATTTAGCATACTGGTGAGCGCGGACGGGAGAAATTATACCCATGTGTACACGGGCCAAACACTTACCGATTTCGGCTCTTTCCCCATTCCGATCACCAAGGCCAAGCACATCAGGGTTATGATTGAAAAAACATCGGGTACCTCTACGGGCATTGCGGAAATTCTTGCGTTTTATCAGCCAACAGCCGCGCAGCTGGCAGCGGCAGATCTTACAACCATTCAAATGCCGAGCGAGTGGAAGGAAACGGTAACACTGCCGCTTACGGGCGAAAACGGGTCAAGCTTTAGCTATTCGTGTAATCTGTCGGCCGCAAGCTTTACCCAAGAGGGTAATCAGGTTTTATTTAATGTGGGCAGTGTAAAGTATGATACGGTGGCGGTTGTGACGGTAAAAGCTCAAAACGGCAGCGAGAGTGCAACAAAAACGTTTGAAATTAAGGTAAACGGCAGCGGCGGTAACACATCCGGCGGTTCCTCCGGCGGCGGTGGCGGCAGCTCTTCCGGCGGTGGTTCTGGTCTTTTAAATGTTTCCTTTAAACCGTCGAAAACAGAGCAGGCAGAGAGCGGTAAGAGTCTTATAGACAGTGAAATCGAAAACAGCTGGGCAAAGGATGAAATCAGCTATCTTTATCAAAAAGGCATCATCAAGGGCAACGGCGACAGCTTGGCGCTTGATGAGACGGTATCCCGTGCCGAATTAGCAGCTATGCTTTTGCGTGCGCAGGGTGTAACGCTTTCGGCCTATACGGGCAGCTTTTCGGATGTTGCGGCAACGGCCTGGTATGCCGATGCCATCGAAACAGCCTGCCGAATCGGCCTGGTGGAGGGCTTTGACGGCAAAGCAAGACCGGAAGAACGCGTCACAAGAGAAGAAATGGCAAAGATGCTGGTGAAGGCCTTGGGCAGAACGGAAGAAAGAGGCACAGCCGGCTTTAGCGACGAAGCGCACATATCCTCTTGGGCGCGCGGCTATGTTCAAACGGCTTCTGCTTTGGGATTGATACAGGGCTATGAAGATAACAGCTTTTGTCCGCAAAACGGATTGAAGCGCGTTGAAGCAATGGTTGTTGTGTATAGGCTGCTGACGGCCTTGCAGGCAGGCTGACAGGCATTTGCGCAGAGAGGAGAAAATGAGCTATGTTAAAAAGAATCATAAGCGCTTGTATCATGATTTGTCTGCTGTGCACCGGCAGCGGTGTTTTGGCACAGAATACATCGGACAGCGCACTGTTTGAGGTTGCATCCCTCGGCATTATGCCCGAAATTAAGGAGGAAGGCTGGGATGCGGCAGAAAGCGTGACAAGGGCAGAGTTTTCGGCTATTGTTGTGCGGATGATTGGCCTTTCGGATGCGGCATTTGACTTTTCGGGCAACGAATTTTACGATGTTTCGCCGCATCATGCCTATGCGTCCTCTGTTGAACTGGTTACGAAGCTGGGACTGATGAGCGGCGTGGGGGACGGCCTGTTTAACCCGGAGGGCAGTCTGACAGTTACACAGGCGCTGAAGGTGGTTACTTCTGTTTTGGGTTACAGTGTCAGCGCCGAGAAAAAAGGCGGATGGCCGAGCGGCTATCTGTCGGTTGGATCACAACTGGGATTGCTGCGGGGTGTTACTTCGGCAAACGAGATTTCAAAGGGAGACCTTGCCCTTTTAATTGCCAACGCTTTGGATGTTCACCTGCTTAAAGAGGTTGTATCCGGCGGCGAAACGGTTTATGAAATTGACAGAGATACCACCCTGCGGCAAAGCCTTATGGACGGAACGGGCGATGCCACGCTTTATAAACGCGAGGGCATTGTGCTGGCAACCGCTTATTCATACCTGATTAATGAGGTGCCCGATTTAAATAATGATGAAGTGGTGATCGACGGTGTTACCTACAAAACAGGTCAATCAAATGCCGCAGACTTTTTGGGACAAGAGGTTGTTTTTTACGCAAAAGAGCGCAGCGGTCAAAAACCGGAGATTGTGTCTGTCCGCAAAAGTGCCCGAACCGAAATTACGCGCATTGACGGCGATGATTTTTTGTATTTTGACGCATCGCGTGCGGTGTATACAGATGACGCAGGCAAGGAAAAAAACATACAGGTATCCGGGTTTCGGTTTTTGCTGAACGGTGTGCCGATTACCAAAAATGAAGCGCTTGCCATAACGAACATTAACGGCCGCGTGGATGTTATTGTCAACAGCGGTGCCGATCTGAGCTGTGTTATGATTTGGAACTATACGAATCACCCCGTTTCGGTCAGCCAAAAGGGACTGGTTTATTTTAAAGACGGATTTACCCTAAACGGGAAAAAGTTTTTAAACATTGATTTGGATGAGACGAATGTAAAATTTGTTGTCCTTTCAAAAGAGGGGGTGATTGTTTCGCCGGATGACATTCAAGCGGATGATATTTTAAGCATTTATGCAGATCAAAAGGGCAGCCGATATACCATTTACGTGTCGAATCAAAAAATAACGGGTACCATTACCATGCTGGATGAGGACAGCGTGAGCATAGATGATACCGCCTATCCAAAGCATAAGGAAACCAAGCTTTATGCATCTGTCGGGGATGCGGTTGTGCTGCAGCTGGACTATCTCGGCCGTGCAGCATATGCCGAAAAAGAAGAGACGAAAGAAAAATACGGATATATTGTCGGCGTTGAAAAACAAAATGCCTTGAGTGGCACGAGAGCCAAAATTGTACAGGCAAAGCAGGTGAGCTTTTCAACCGAGGAGCAGGACAACAGCACAGACGATATGGAAAGCAAGGTCGATGTTCCCGTTTTGGTGTGTGAAAACGCAAGCATTGGGGTATATGAATTTTCCGCAAATGTTAAAATCAACGGGATTCGCTATAAAAACAGCGATTTGCAAAATGTATTGAAGCAGTTGGATGTTATCCGCTTTGTCACAAATGATAAAGGGCAAATCGGCAGCATTGAAACGCCGGAATTTGCAGGGGGCAGCACCACGATGCGCTCTAAATACAGCGTATACGATAAGGTCTTTGGCGGCAGCACGCTGTTTGACGGCTTTGCCATTGATGAAAAAACAAAGCTGATCAGTATTCCCGTTTCGGCCGATCCATCCGATGCCGATTACATGGTGAAAACGGTTGTTAATGTTTCGGGTAACGGTGCCGGCTATCTTGTGCAGGGGTATGATTACGATGCCGATACAAAAAAATGCGGCTTGGTTGTGATTCATAAACATATGAGCGCCGATGAAGTGGCTTCGGCGCGATTTGGCGCAAATGACCCCTGCGTTGTGGTGAAAACCGCGACGGTTTACGATGAAGCGTCCGAAAGTGAAAAGCTGAAGCTGATTTTGCTGGAAAAAAGCGGCTTGAAGGAATATGTCATCTCGGAATTAAAAAGTGAGAACGCAGTGTTGGGTACGCTGAAAACGGGCGATTTGATTGCCTATGTGGATGACAGCAACGACATGATTTCAAATGCGGTTTTCATCCGTTCACTGTCGCGCGTCGGCAACGGCATCAGCAGCAGTAACGCAAAGTACGGTTACACCGAGCTTTGCGGCACGGTTACCGATATATCCTTTGACGAGGTACACAGCTTAGGTTATAAGCTGGTCGATACAGTGACGCTGGATGTAAACGGTACGGAACGAATCGTGAACATTCAGCACAGAAACCCTGCACCGGTTGTGTATCGCTATAAAACCAAAAGCGAAAAGGCGGCGCCTGCCGTACTCAGCGAGGTTGTACCCGGTCAGGATAAGCTTCATGTTGTGTTAAACAGTTCAAACGTTGCAGTTTCCTGTGTTTTAATCAGCGATAACTAAAAGTGTACGCCGTTTGCGGCAGAAAGGCTATGAAAATGAAGATAAAAAAACTATTTTCGTGCGTGCTGGTGATTGTTATGCTGATGATGGCGCTGTCAATGACTTCGCATGCGGAAGCTACCGATTTTTTTACCGAAAATGTTGAAAAATACAAAAGCTATGACTTGACGTATGAAAATACGACAGGTATCAGCGATGCACAGTTTTTCGGCGTATGGGAAAACGGCGAATGGACGAGTGTCCCCTATTTTGATTATGATACAATCGGCGGTCTCGGCGCGGTGGAGGCCGCGGCCAAGGCAGGGAATTATGATGCCTGCAAACAGGCGATTATGGAATATTACAGGGGTAAGCTGCCGGGCTATGCGATTGATCTTAAAGACCGCACAGGCAGCGCCGCACATATCATGCAGGCAGAGCTGATTGCCTATAACATGTATCGCGTGAATAATCCGATTGGCCGCTTAAACCTGCGTTCCGGGGCACAGTGGTTTGACCTGGACTGTGCTTCGCGCATGGCCTCGTCCACGGGCAAAAACGGTACGGGGGAAATGAGTATTGGTATAACGGCTTTGGAAAAGGATGGTTATACGGCGCGGTTTGCCAGCCGTGAAGCCGGGGATAAAACACCGTATATTCTTGCGGTTGTCAACGGTGTGGAAAAAAAGTATACCCCTGTGGCCGATACGACCATTGCGGCCGGAAACAATAAAAGCACAAATTACGGTAGCGAACCGTGGCTGTATGCCGAAGAATCGGTTACGACCATTGATTCGACTTACAAATATGATGATTATACCCAAAAAGCGATGCTGAAATTCAGCTTTCCCGATATATCGCCGGAGGATGAAATCAGCGCGGCACGATTTTATATTTACGGAGATTATGTTAAAAGCCAAAACCCCGTTTTGGGGGAAGAACACATTGATCAAAAATATGCCTACGTCTATCTTTCGGGCGAAAAAGGCTGGGAGGAGGACAGCTATTGTTGGCAGAGCATGAAAACCTCCGAGGCCATCTCCTTTGACCGCGAAAAGGGCGCCACGGCCATTGCTCCGTCGGGGTTGGAGGACGTCATTATATGGCGGCGCGATATTCACAATGCCGATAATGGAATGGATGCCTTAATCAGCCTGTATGCCTTTACGGGGAACGAGGACTATGCCTATACCGTGATTCGGCATTTTATGGATATTGCCGAAAAAACATACGATATTTCAGAACCGTATTTTAACGGCTGTTCTCTTTTAAATACGGGGTTGCGCGCCAAAAACTTTCATACGGTCATGTGTAAACTGATTGACAGCCAATATATGACGCCGGATATATTTACGGCCTTTCTTAAATTTTATTGGAACCAAATGGAGTTTATGGCAACCAACTGGAGCAGAGGCGTCGAGCTGATTAACCAAGGCATTGTCTCGATTTCTTACTCTACACCGACAGCGATGTGTTTTACTGAATTTCGGCGTGCCACCGCGCCGATTGAAGGTAAAAAAGAAGAGGGTATAGACGGCGTGCGAGTCGGCGAAGCGTACTATTACGGCGGCTGGATTAAAACCTTACTTAAGCGTGCGGAGGTTTTGGCAGAGATTGCCATTAATCCCGACGGGTCACTGGTTGATATTCCGTTTTCGTATATGTACTACAGTCTGGACTATTTTATCAATCTGCCGCGCACCTGTGCCCAATATGGGTTTGATGTGAATGCGTATTTTTCGGAAAATTACTGGAACAGAATTGACAAGGCCATTGAATTTACCATTGCCAAGCTTTCGCCCAAGCTCGGCTCTTGGCAGGTGGGGGATGAATTTCACTGGACGGATACGGTATCGGTGGGCGGCTATCTTTCCAAATACCTTGTTGCCAAGCCGGACAGCGCCTATGCCACCTATGTGACAAGCGGCCGAAAAGAAGGCAGGGAGCTGCCTTACACAACGTTTTATAACGATACCATGAAGGTTGCGGTTTTGCGTCCCTCGTGGGATGAAAACGCCGTAGCACTTTACATCAATGCCGATGACGGCGAAACGCATGGTCATGCCGATGATTTAAGCGCCTGTGTGTTCGGTTACGGCAATTATTTGCTGACGGATGGACTGTCTCACAGCTATGACCAGAATAATCCGTATAATATATGGGCAGAATCGACCAAAGCGCACAACACCATTGAGGTGAACAGCACAACGCAGCTTTCACGCAAAAGCTACAGCTATAATTCTGCGACCGATATTTTGGGCGAAGAGGTTCATTTTGCAAAGGGACAGTCGCGCGGTTCGGAGGGGCGCGGCGATTTACACCCGGAGGACAGAGATACCAATGCTGTTTACGATTATATCCGTGCGGAAACCAAGGCGTATACAGACCACAACGGACTGAGCAGTGATTTTAAGGAATGGCGCAGCGTTTTGTTTGTAAAGCCGGGGTATTTTATTGTAACAGACTATGTAGAACCGCAGCATAAAAACGCTTATAATATTTTGTCCGGTGCGGCACGGGCGGGCGTGAACCTGACAGCGGAGGAAGGCGCGGCGGCCGACAAGCTGACGGACGGTAAAAACGAAGCAAATTCGGCCATGCGTGCGGCGTATCAGCCCGATACACCGTGTGTGATGACATTTGACTTGGACGATGCTTATGATATGGACACGGTTACAATTCATGAAATTTGCGGCAGTGACCCGAACCAAACCTGCGGTGAAAATGTTTTGATAGAAATCGGCACAACAAAGGACGGTGAAACCGAATGGAAAACGGTTTTGCCGTACGGAAAGCTTCGCACGGGGTTTAAAGAATCGGCAGGCTATTACAAAGAGGGCGAAGCTGTGACCACCGATTTTTTGCTGAAAACCACCGAGACGGGTGACAAAATCAGAATCACTCTCAGTCAAAACAGCGGCGCACAGCTGCCGTACGTCATTTCGGAGGTGGAGGCGCTGGGCGTAAAACATTCCGCAAACACACCGCTGCAGGATATAAACACCTATAAGCAAAACTGGCATTTTTTGCCCGATGCGGCCATATCATTGGATGAAAATAATAACACAACCACGCATTTTGACGGCAAGGCCAACATAGTTGTTGCACCGGTTGACCAAAACGACCATATGACAGCATCGCTTGAGGACGGTTACAGCTGGCTGGGCAATGCAACGGCAGTGGACGGCATACCCACCAAGGGCAGCCGATACACCAAAAGACAGGCCGGAACGGTCAGCTTTAATACGGTTTTATATCCTGTCCGTCCCGGTGAAACGGCGCAGGTTTCAACAGAAAACATCACGACGGATGCAGACCGGGGAGCAGTCAATGCGTTTTGTGCGACGGTGAATGATTCGGCAAACGGATATAAAACGCTGACCTATTATACCGTTTTGAAAGAAAGCGAACGAAAAGAAAGAGCCTTTGGCGGCTATCAAACCGATGCAAGCACGGCCTTTGTGGAAAACGGCACATCGGGTATTCAAACAATGGTGTTGAAAAACGGTACAAGTCTGAAGGAAGAGGGTACAACCGATTTAATCTTTTCAAAGTCGAATATCCGTAATTTGGGTGTTAGCTTTAATAACACGACGAACACAATTGAGCTTGCCTGTGCAGCACAAACCGCGCTCGGCGATTTAACGGTGTATGCAGGACAGATGAAAAACGTAAGCGCGGTTACGGTGAACGGTGAAAAGGTTAACTTCCGCCTGAGCGGCCGTTATGTATATTTCGGTGATACGCCCGTGATAGATGACAGCGGCTACGAAAAGCCGGACGAACCGAAGCCTGTGCAGCCATCCGGCGGCGGACATGGCAGCAGCGGCGGAAGCGGCGGCGCAGGCTCGCCCGTTTCGCCGGGTAAGACGACAGATCCCGGCAAGACAGAGCCGACACAACCGCAGCCTTATGCAGATGAACTGAAAAATCATTGGGCTAAGACCGAGATTGAAGCTATGATTCAAAAGGGCGTTGTGAAAGGTGACGGCAGCAGCCTGCATCTTTCCGATAACGTGACAAGAGCCGAATTTGTGGCCATGCTGCTGCGCAGCAAACAGCTTGAAGCAGCTGAATATGCAGGCAGCTTTTTGGATGTTGCGGCAGACAGCTGGTACGCCGGGTATATGGAAAAAGCGTATCAAATGGGAATTATAAACGGAGACGGCACGGGTAACGTGCGCCCCGATGATACCATTACCAGAGAAGAAATGGCGAAAATCATTGTGGCTTTTGCCGCACCCGTGGTTGATGCAGAGAAAAAGCCGGCTTTTACCGACCTTGACGAAGTGAGCGCTTGGGCGGTTGAAAGCGTTGAAAAGGCGGTAGCATCGGGTTTGATGAACGGTGTCGGCGAGGGACGCTTTAACCCCAAACAGAGCGCCAGACGCGAAGAAGCCATTGTGGTTTTATATCGCATAATGGCCGCAGAACAATAGGGAAAGGATTTTTTTGTGAATGGAAAACTGGATTTGCGCAAAGGACTTTAAGGATATTCCGATCATTGATATTTTTGATGACAGCGTCGGGTATCAGACATTGCCGATCAGTCCGCTTGAAAATTATCATGCACTGTTTCGCAAAAAGCTTGTGCTGGCTGCAAAGCATGATGAGACGTATACGCTGCGCATAACGGCGGACGACAGCTATAAGCTGTATATAAACGGTCAATTTGTCGGGCAGGGGCCTGCCTGCGGTTATGTTTCACGCTATTACTGTAACGAATATGACGTGAGCGCATTTTTGCAGGATGGTACAAATGTTATTGCCGTACACTGTTACTATCACGGTCGGGTCGATTATGCCCATATCTCCGGCGATAACCGTCAGGGCATGTGGGCAGAGCTTTACGAGGGAAGCGTGCGTATTGTCAAAACAGATGCTGATTGGCGCTGCCTTCGGGATACAAGCTATGCTTCAAACGGTGCATCGTGGGGGTATGACACGCAGTTTGCCGAAAATATTGACAGACGCAAGCATCCCCATGGCTGGACCAAAACCCAATATGACGATTCGGCATGGGAGCATGCCTGCGTGAAAAGCGATGATGACCATGTGCCGGTGCGGCAGCCGACGGCCGTAGTAACGCGGTATCGCGTCCGTCCCGAAAGTATAGAAAAAGTTGGGGCAGGGCAATATCTGCTGGATTTTGGAAAGGAAATAACCGGCCATGTTTGTTTAGAGACAACTGCGCCCGAAGGGACAAGGGTGCGGATTCAATGCGCGGAGGAGTTGACTGGGGACGGACATGCGCGTTCTTCCATGCGGTGCGGCGTTGATTTTGACGAAGTATGGATTATGCGCGGCGGTACGGACAGCATAGAAAGCTATGATTACAGCGGTTTTCGGTATGTGGAAATGACGTGTGATGATGCAAGCGTTCGTCCCGAACAAGTCTCGGTCATGGTGCGGCATTATCCTGCGCTACGGAAACGGATATTTACATCCGAAAATTCCTTGCTGCAAAATATATGGTCGATTTGCGAAAATGCAGTCATTATGGGGACGCAAGAAGGATTTTACGATTGCCCCACGCGTGAGAAGGCACAATATCTCGGTGATATGCTGATTACGGGTTTTTCGCATTACTACATAACAGGCGATACGGATATGCTGAAAAAAGCCTTGCTTGATTTTGCGCATTCGCAGCGGATTGATGATGCCATGATGTGTGTAGCGCCATCCGGGTTAAGACACAAAATAGCGGATTATTCCATGCTGTTTCCGCTTATCCTGCTGAATTACTATACAATCACAAAAAATCGGGATTTTGTACGTCAAATGATTCCGGCGGCCGAGAAAGTGATTGCGTACTACGAGCAATATAAACGTGAGGACGGCTTGCTGCAAAATGTGACGGAATGGAATCTGGTGGACTGGCCGGAAAATTTGCGTGACGGGTATGATTTTAAGCCCGAACAAGGGCAGAAAGGCGTCCATAACGTGATGAATGCATATTATTACGGTGCGCTGAAAACAATGAATGAGCTTTATCATATTGTACAAATTGACAGGCTATATGACGCGGCGGCAGTCAAACGTGCTTTTTATATGGCTTTTTACAATGAGACGGAGGGCCTGTTTTCCGACTCGGAGCATGGCACACACTTTGCGTTACATTCTAACGTCCTGCCGTATTTTTATGATATGACAACTTCGGCGCAAAACCAAAAAATTGTTGATTTAATCATGAAGAAGGGGTTTTCGTGCGGCGTTTTCTTTTCGTATTTTGTCTTAAAATCGCTGACAAATCACGGCGAAAAGGAAAAAGCAATGGAACTGATGCTCTCGAAAGGCGAGCACTCTTGGTATAACATGCTGAGCGAAGGGGCAACAGCCTGCTTTGAGGCATGGGGAAAGGAACAAAAGGGGAATATCGCAACCGTACAGACATCAGAAGGTGTTGCCGACCAGATTTACTTCCTGCCAGTGCAGCCATACTTCGTAG
>UQYH01000032.1 GCA_900545185.1 uncultured Eubacteriales bacterium
ATACCCTGCTTGTCCGTCGCTCGAAAAACCTTGATTTTCCAGTGTTTTCAAAAGTATCGTTATCTAACGTCAGCTTTTAACAGACCGGATTTCAAAAGAATGATTCACGATGCCGAAATAGGCAGAATAAATTGCATTGTTACAAAGGACCTTTCCAGACTCGGACGAAATTATGTTGAAGCCGGATATTATACCGAAGAATACTTTATTGAACACGATATTAGGTTTATTGCGGTTAATGACGGAATAGACACAATAAAAGACGATAATGACATAGCAGCTTTTCATCACGTACTAAACGAAATTTATCCAAAACAAGTTTCAAAAAAGGTACGACAAGTAAAAAAGAAAAGTGCCGAGCAGGGAAAGTTTATGGGTAGTCAAGCTCCGTACGGATATATGAAATCTCCGGAGGATAAGCACATTCTTATAATTGATGACGAAGCCGCATTTATTGTACGCAGGCTGTTCAATGATTTTGCAAATGGTGACAGTGCCCGTATGATAGCGGACAAACTCAACAAAGAAGGAGTAAGCACACCGAGATTTTATCATTATGAAAAAGAAGGTAAGACAAATCCATTATCCGAACAGAAAAATGTTTGGGGCAGTGCGACGATAACACAACTATTAAAAAATCAGGCATACATAGGAAATATGGTGCAGGGTAAGCGGCAGGTTGTTTCATTCAAAACAAAGAAAATGCGGACTGTTTCACCTGAAAATTGGATTGTTGTTGAAAATACACACGAACCTCTTGTTGAAAAAGAATTATGGGACAGAGTTCAAAAAAGGTTTAACCGACATCACCATACCGTTGTGAGGAGGACAAAAAACGATATGATAGGTCTGTTTTCAGGACTTATAAAGTGCGCGGACTGTGGTATGCCTTTGGCATATATGCGTAAGCAGTTAAAAGACCGTGAAAAGGGTGTGTACCGTTGCAGTAAGTATAATAACAACGGCAGCAAGGCTTGCTCGTCACATTACATTGACGAAGATCATATAAGCACATTTATTCTAAATGATATACGCAATTATGCAACTCTTGCCGTAAATGAAAGAGAACATTTGGCGGATAAACTTTACAAGGCGTTAAAGAAAAGCAATCGTGGCGAAATGGGTAGTGTAAAAACAAAAATCAAAAACATAGAAACACGCTTGCTTGAATTAAACGATAGAATTAAATGCGTATATGAAGATAAATGCACGGGGAAAATGCCGGAAGATATTGCACTTGGACTTATGAAAAATTTCACAGATGAAAAGGCAGAATTGGAAAAGAAACTGCCAATTATCAAAAATAAACTCTGCGACATAAGCGAAACCGAGAGTAATATTAACGATTGGCTTGATATGATTAGTCGATATGAAAATATAACGGAGCTTGACCGTGAAACTGTGTTCGGGCTTGTTGAAAGCATAACCGTTTACGAAAAAGACCGAAGCGGCGAAAATGTAACGCAGGAAATAAGAATTGAATACCGTTTTATCAAAAATCTTTTGCAAAAAGAGAAAGAGGACATTGCTTGATTTCTCAAACAATATCCTCAACTGTTCCGTAAATACACTTGCTTGCCCAAAAGTGTATTTATGTAATGGCGGAGAAGGAGAGATTTGAACTCTCGCGCCGGTTTCCCGACCTACACCCTTAGCAGGGGCGCCTCTTCGGCCAACTTGAGTACTTCTCCGTGCCGAATTTATAAAAATTTGATATAAAACTAAGATTATGGCGGAGAGGGTGAGATTCGAACTCACGGTGCTCTCGCATCACTGGTTTTCAAGACCAGCTCCTTAAACCGCTCGGACACCTCTCCACGCCTCAACGACTATATTATTATACCAGTTTTTCGGAGGTTTGTCAATAGCTTTTTTGCATTTTTTACAAGAATTCGTCTGCTCTATGGTAAGATACCCACTACCTTTAGCAGCAGTGGGTATCTTATGCTTACATGAAAAGCTTCGTGCTGCGTTTGCGGCATAGTATGTGAGACAGAAAAGAGAAGCGATTCATTAACCGCCCAAGTATGCCTTTTTAATTTTATCGCTTTGTGCCAGCTCTGCACCTGTGCCGGAGAACTTAATTCTTCCGGATTCCAGTACATAAGCACGATCGGCAATTTCAAGTGCCATTTCGGCATTTTGTTCAACCAACAAAATGGTGGTTCCTGTACTATGCAACTCTTTAATAATGTCAAAAATCTGTTGTACCAAAATCGGTGCAAGACCCATTGAGGGCTCATCCAGCATTAATAATTTGGGTTGGCTCATTAAAGCACGGCCCATGGCCAGCATTTGCTGTTCGCCGCCGGAGAGAGTACCGGCAATTTGATTTTTGCGGTGCTTCAGTCGCGGAAAACGGGCATATACATCGGTAATGCCTGCTTTGGTGTAAGCGCCGTTTGTGTAAGCACCCATTTCCAGGTTTTCCTGTACTGTCATTTGCAAAAATACGTGACGGCCTTCGGGGACGTGCGCGATGCCTTCGGAAACCAGCTTATAAGCCGGCGTTTGCGAAATATCGTGATCCATAAAGGTAATGCTGCCGGTTTGAGAGCGCAAAAGACCCGAAATGGTGCGCAGTGTTGTAGTTTTACCGGCACCGTTGGCACCGATTAAGGCAACAATTTCACCCTGACGGACATTTAATGATACATCCTTTAACGTATGAATTTGGCCGTAATATACATTAATTTGGTCAACCTTTAACATATCACTCATTTTCTTTTGCCTCCTTTTTCTTACCCAAGTAGGCCTCGATAACCGTCGGGTTTGCTTTGATTTCATCAGGAGTGCCCTTGGCAATCACTTTACCGTGATCCAATACGCAAATACCTTCGCAAATGTTCATAACGAGGTTCATATCGTGCTCGATGAGCATAACGGCAATTTTAAAGTTATCACGTATACGACGGATGTTTTCCATCAGTTCGGCTGTTTCGGAAGGGTTCATACCGGCAGCAGGTTCATCCAGCAAAATAATGCCGGGATGCGTAGCTAACGCTCTTGCAATTTCAAGGCGGCGTTGTGCACCGTAGGGCAGAGAACCGGCTTGGCGGTTTGCCATATCTTCCATTTTAAAGAAAGCCAAAAGCTCCATGGCTTCATCCCTGGATTTTTTCTCTGACGATCTGTAACCGAACAGACGCGTAACAGAGGCAATCAGCGGCTGACGGATGGAATTATGCAAGCCGACCTTAACATTATCCAAAACGGACATGTTAGAAAACAAACGAATATTTTGGAAGGTTCTGGCAATGCCCATGCGGTTCACCTGTTCGGTTGTTTTTTTGGCTGTAGATTTACCATCTAAAATAATAGAACCGCGCGTTGGCTGATATACATTTGTTAATAGGTTAAATACGGTCGTTTTACCGGCGCCGTTCGGGCCGATTAAGCCTGCAATTTCGGTTCTACCGATCATAAGAGACAGCTCGTCAACCGCAGTCAGACCACCAAAGTCAATGCCGAGATGGTGTGTTTCCAAAATCGGGGTTTTATCCACATCGCGTTCCGGCACAATGGCTTTGCTCGGAACAGGTACCATTTTTACTTTATCCATTTGAAACATCCCCCTTTTTGCGTGATGTCATCTTTTTGATTTTCGCAAAAAGATTTTCGGTAAACTGTTTAATGGTCGAGTTATTTGTTGCCAGCATAACCAAAATGAGGACAATGGCATAAATCAACATACGGTAGTCCGCAAACTCTCTCAGCATTTCCGGCAGAATATATAACAGCGTTGTTGCAATAATTGTGCCGGGAATGTTGCCCATGCCGCCCAATACAACGAATACCAAAATTAAAATAGAGGTGTTAAAGTCGAATTTTCTGGCAACGATGGTAGAGAAGTTCATGGCATACAATGCGCCTGCCATGCCGGCAATAACGGCTGATGTGATAAAAGCCGTGAGCTTGTATTTTGTGATATTAATACCGACCGATTCGGCGGCAATTCTGTTATCACGAATCGCTGTTACGGCACGGCCTGTTTTGCTGTTTACAAGATTCAAGACAACAAACAAGGCAAACAAAATCAATAACACGCCGGCCGGGAAGGTTGAGATTTTACTGATGTCAACAGCGCCCTGCGGCCCGTTAATAATCATGATACCATCCGTCATATTTAAAGCCTCGGCGCTTTTCATGCCGAAATGCAGACCGGCAGAGTCCAAACCGATATAAACACAGTTGATAATGTTTTTGATAATTTCACCAAAGGCAAGTGTCACAATGGCCAAATAGTCACCGCGCAGACGAATAACGGGGATACCGATGATCAGTCCCAAAATACCGGCCATGATACCACCGACAATAATGGCAAACAAAAGCTTGAGCGGCGAGGGCATACCGGCCTGCATGCAGGCGACGGTGATAACGCCGCTGAAGGCGCCGACGCTCATAAATCCGGCGTGACCCAAGCTTAACTCACCTAAAAATCCAACCGTGAGATTTAATGAAATGGCCATGACAACGTAGGCGCATATCGGTATCAACAAGCCGCTGATTTTATTGCTGATCATATTCATTTTCAGCATGGGGTATAAAATGACGAACGCGATGAGCACCATACCGTAGCACTGTATATTGGTTCGTGCAAATTTGCTTAATTTTTTGGATGTTTTCACGCGTATCACCTCACACTTTCTCTGTAATTTTTTTGCCCAAGATGCCTGTAGGCTTCACAAGAAGCACAATAATCAAAACGGCAAATACAATTGCGTCGGACAATTCGGTGGAAATATAAGATTTGCTGAAAATTTCGATAATACCCAGCAAAATACCGCCGATCATAGCGCCGGGAATGGAGCCGATACCGCCGAATACGGCAGCGGTGAAGGCTTTAATACCGGGCATAGCGCCTGTTGTGGGCTGCAAAATCGGATAAGCGGAGCAGAGCAGTACGCCGGCAATGGCAGCCAAGGCACTGCCGATGGCAAAGGTCAGCGAAATGGTCACATTTACGTTAATACCCATCAATTCGGCCGCGTCCTTGTCCTCCGACACGGCACGCATGGCTTTACCCATTCTGCTTTTTTTGGTAAATAGCGTCAGTACAATCATAATGATGACGCACGCGATGACCGTTACAATGGATTCGGCCGTGATAATCAACTTACCGTCAAACAACGAAAGCGAACCGAAGGTTACAATAGATGTAAAGGATTTTGGGTTGCTGCCCCAAATTAAAAGCGCTATATTCTGTAGCAGATAGCTGACGCCGATAGCCGTAATTAAAACCGAAAGTGAACCGGCACGGCGCAGAGGTTTATAGGCAAAAGCCTCGATGCCGATGCCAAGCAAGGTACAAACCAGCATGGCAAGTAAAACAGATAACACAGGCGGCAAGCCTAAATATGCAGATGCGCAGAAAGAAATATATGCACCGACCATAATAACGTCACCATGTGCAAAGTTCAACATTTTTGCTATGCCGTATACCATGGTGTAGCCAAGCGCAATCATTGCATACACACTGCCGAGGCTTATCCCGTTTATTAAATTTGAAATAAAAGTCATATTGACACCTCAATTTTGCAGTTTTTATTTGTGCCGTTGAAACGAATAAATGCACTTTTGACATAAATATAAGATACAATATGTGATTTAAAAAATGCATTTATTTGTTTTAACGGCAATATGGATTGATTCTATAAAACGGCTAAAGAAGGCACCGGTTATGCAGTGCCTTCTTTAGTTTTAAAATTTGAAAGATATAGATTACATACCTACATACACACCGTCTTTAATAACCATACCTTTAGGCTCTTTGGAAACTTCACCGGTTTTAGACCAAGTCATATCAAGACCGGTGATACCGTTTAACTTAAAGTCAGCGCTCTTAAAGGTTTCAACCAGCTTTTGACCGATCTCGTCAGCCTTCATATCGGCGGTGATACCGGCCTTTTTGCAAGCCTCGTAAATGGCATTGATAACATCGTAGCCGTCGGCTGCAAACTGGTTCGGGGTTTCGTTAAACTTTTCGGTATACTTCTTAACAAAGTTTTGCGTCATCTCGTCCTGTGCGTCTGCGGTGAACGGGGTCAGCAGCATAACACCTTCGGCCAGGCTCTTGTCAAAGCCTTTCAGTGTTAAAATACCGTCCATACCGTCAACACCGAAGAACTTAGGCTCATACTGCATTTTCTTGGCCTGCGTCAAAATCAGTGAAGCAGGTGTGTAATAAATCGGCAGGAATACCAGATCTGCATCAGCTGCTTTAATGTCGTTCAGCTGAGATGTAAAGTCGTTTGCAGAGTCATCCGTAAAGGTTTTAATCGCAACGATGTTTAAGCCCAGTTCCTTTGCTTCAGATTCAAACTTTTGATAAATACCGGTGGAGTATACATCGGAGTTATTGTAGATAACCGCGATTTTTTCACCTAAGTTTTGTTCCTTAATATACTTAGCCGAAGCAACACCCTGGTTCGGATCGGAGAAGCACATTTGGAACATAAAGTTTTTGTTTTTAATAACATCGGGCGAAGAAGCCGACGGTGTCAGTGAAAAGATATTGTCGCTGTTGGCTTCGGCCGAAACGGCAATACAAGGCTGTGTTGTAACCGTACCCATGGAAATCTGCATGCCCCAGTCTTTTAAATTGTTGTATGCATTGATGGCCTTTTCGGCATCGTTTTCATCATCTTCAAACTTTAAGTCAAATTTTAGGTCGCCCTTGGCATTGATTTCTTCCAGAGCAATTTCAGCGCCGTTTTTAACGGCCTGGCCGTAAATAGCCGCACTGCCGGTTATCGGGCCGATACCGCCGATTTTAATGACCTTTTCCCCGTCCGGTGTGCTGTTGCTTTCGCCGTTGCCGCAACCCGCAAGGCAAGTTACCGCCATAACGGCTGTCAAAGCTAAGCTTGCGATTTTTGTTAGCTTTTTCATACTTACTACCTCTTTCTGATTAAGTTTATTACTTTAAACCTTTCGGCTAAAATAAACATATGGCTTGTACATATATTGTATAGTGTGACGAAACAACCTGATTTTTATCATACAATTATGAACAATTGTTTAAATTTTATCATATATCCGGGCGTATGTCAAGAAAATTGTATCTTTTTGTAGGACGGAAGTGCAATAACGCATATTTTATTCATTTTTTTTCTTGACGAACAGCTTAAACCGTGTTACAATATGTCATATATTTGCTCTTTTTTGCATGAACATGCAAAATAACAAACGATGCGGGAGGCAGGGCCGTGACTGTACAAAATTTGATTGACAGCTTCCATTTTACGGTTTATACAAAGGGAAGCCTCTTAAAACCTGTTACGGGCTGTTACATAGGTGATGTGTTAAGTCTGGCCATGAGCCGCATACAAAAAGGTCAGATATGGGTGACGGTGCAGGGCAATGTGAATATTGCAGCTGTGGCGGCGCTTACGGAACCGGCGTGCATCATTTTGGCAGAGGGACGCAAGGCAGATGCCGATACGCTTGCCAAGGCATTAGAGAACGGTATAACCATTTTGGGAACGGAAGAGTCTGCTTATCAAACGGCTTGTGTGCTGTTTGGACAGGGAATCGGAAAGGAGAACGAAGAAGTATGAAAACATATCGCAAGGAATTGTTTTTTCACGTGGACAAGCGCCGCGAACTGATACGTATTACCGAGGAAGTGCAGGCGGCGATTGATGAAAGCGGAATCCGTGAAGGCTTGGTATTGGTGAATGCGATGCATATATCGGCCAGCGTTTTGATTACGGATGATGAACCGGGGCTGCATCACGATTTTGAGGTGTGGTTGGAAAAACTCGCGCCCGAAAAGCCTTATGACCAATACTGGCATAACGGGTATGAGGATAATGCCGACTCGCATTTAAAGCGTACCATACCGGGACGTGAAGTGGTTTGTGCCATTACGGACGGTAAGCTGGATTTTGGCCCTTGGGAACAAATTTTTTACTACGAACTGGATGGTAAGCGCACCAAACGGGTTTTAATTAAAATAATCGGGGAATAGTATAATCGGAGTGAAAAAAGAGTGGAGTCCATTATAAAAAATCTTTTGGTTTGCTTTTTTGCCGGTATGGGTGCCGGATTGGGTACAGGGTTTGCCGGAATGAGTGCGGCGGCCGTGATTACACCTATGCTGGTTACGTTTTTGCAGGTTGAGCCGTATATGGCGGTCGGCATTGCGCTTGCTTCTGACGTTTTGGCCAGTGCCGTTTCGGCGTATACGTACGGCAAAAGTAAAAATCTGGACATTCAAAACGGTCTTGTGATGATGATAACGGTGCTGGTGTTTACGGTGGTCGGCAGCTTTGTTTCGAGCCTTGTTCCTTCAACCACCATGGGTAATTTTTCTGTTTTTATGACGTTTTTGTTAGGCATCAAATTCATTGTACGGCCGGTTATGACAACCAAAGAAGCCATGGCCGCGGTTTCGCCGCATAAAAGAATTTTGCAGTCGGTGTTTTGCGGTGCGGTTGTTGGCTTTATTTGCGGATTTATCGGGGCAGGCGGCGGCATGATGATGCTTCTTTTGCTGACAAGCGTTTTGGGCTACGAGCTTAAAACAGCCGTTGGGACAAGCGTGTTTATTATGACCTTTACGGCGCTGACGGGGTCAGTCTCTCATTTTGCCATAGGCGGTGCACCGGACGTTTTGTTGTTGACGCTTTGCGTTATTTTTACTTTGCTGTGGGCACGTGTTGCGGCTGTTGTGGCCAACCAAGTGGATGCAAAGCTTTTAAATCGCCTTACCGGCGCTATTTTGGTTTTGTTGGGTATTGCCATTTTTACTTTTTCCATGTTGCAGCAATAAAAAATTTAATACTGAACCAATAAATCATGCTGTAATATAAGAACGGCGGTCAAGAGTTGCGGCAAAATGAGTTCATTTTGCCGCAAGCCTTTTTTATACCAATCCCAAGAGCCTTACAATTGATGTCAGTAAAAAGCAGATGACAATGCCTGACAGAGTGGGAAGCAGGAAGCCGACGGCCGTCCAGCGCCAGCTGCCGGTTTCGTTTTTTATGCTTAAAAGCGTTGTAGAGCAGGGCCAATGCATCAGCGAGAAAAGCATGGTGCAGGCTGCTGTCAGCCAAGTCCAGCCGTTATTGACAAGCAGTGTACGCAGGTTTTCCAGACTGCCAAGCTCTGTCAGGGTTCCTGTAGACATATAGGCCATAATGACAATCGGTATGACGATTTCGTTTGCGGGAAACCCCAAAATGAAGGCCATAAGAATGACGCCGTCTATGCCGATGCACCGTGCAAAGGGATCTAAAAACGAAGCGCAGTGCGCCAAAAGGGTCACATTGCCAACGGTGCAGTTTGCCATGACATAAATGATCAGTCCGGCCGGTGCGGCAACCGTAACGGCACGCCCCAGTACAAACAATGTTCTGTCGAAAACCGAACGGATAATGACCTGACCGATTTGCGGCCTTCGATACGCCGGCAGCTCTAACGTAAAGGAGGAGGGCAATCCCTTCAGTAATGTTTTGGAAAGCAGCCAGGAGACGGCGAAGGTCATCATGACCCCCAGCAGGATAACGGCCGTCAGCATAGCGGCAGACACAAGAGATGCCGTGATACTTCCCGTTCCTGCAATGAAAAACATGGTGATAATGGATATCAGCATGGGGAAACGGCCATTGCAGGGAACAAAGCTGTTTGTTAAAACGGCAATCATCCTCTCACGCGGAGAATCAATAATACGGCAGCCGATGACACCGGCCGCGTTGCAGCCAAATCCCATACACATGGTTAGCGCTTGCTTGCCGCAGGCACAGCATTTTTTGAAGCCTGCATCCAAATTAAAGGCTACGCGCGGCAAATAGCCTGCATCCTCCAGCAAGGTAAAAAGAGGAAAGAAGATAGCCATGGGCGGCAGCATAACGGAAACGACCCAGGCCAGTACGCGATACACGCCCCAAACCAGCAAATGAACAACCCCCGTCGGCAAAAATCCGGAAAGCGTACGGGCAAGCGGTTCTTCCAGTCCGAACAGCAGATTGGATAACAGCTCTGACGGGTAATTGGCGCCGTAAATCGTCAGCCACAGCACGCACAAAAGCAGAACCAGCATAAGCGGTATGCCAACAAGACGTCCGGTGAGAAGCCGATCGGCGGCCAACTGCTTTTGATTATAATTTGTATCGGAGCAATGTACCGATTGCTTGCAAATTTCTTCTGCGCGGCCGTACAGGTCTGCAACGATTGCATCACGCAGAGAGGCTTCCGTCAGCCCTGCTTCGGCAAGATCTGTCTTGGCGCTGCGGACAGCTTCCTTTACGGCTTCGTTTTCGTGCAGCGGTGTGCCGAGATATTGCTCCATGGAGGTAAACAGAGAAGAATCAGCGTCCAAAAGACGAAGCGCTGCCCAACGCGGATTTACCTTTTGGGTTACGGCGGCTATCGTCGGTTCGATTTGGGCAACGGCGGCTTCTATTGCATCGCGGTAAACAGGCTTTTGAGCCGTGCGCTTTCGGGGGGCATCCGTCATGGCTTTTATTTCCTCCGTCAAATTGTCCAGACCGGATTTCTGACGCGCGGCGGTTGCCGCAACAGGCACGCCCAACGCGTCTGAAAGCGCTTTGCAATCAACGCAAATGTTCTTTTTGGCGGCTTCATCCATCAGGTTTACGCAAACGATTACATTCGGCGTAATTTCAATGGTTTGCAGCACTAAATTTAAATTCCGCATTAAACAGGTTGCATCACACACAATCACAACGGCATCGCTTTCCCCAAAGCAGATAAAATCACGCGCAATTTCTTCTTCGGCCGAATGTGCCATCAGCGAATAAGCGCCGGGGATGTCAACCAATGTATAGCTTTTGCTTTTGTATGTATATGTTCCCTGTGCACTCCCGACGGTTTTGCCGGGCCAGTTGCCGGTGTGCTGGTGCATACCTGTTAACGCATTAAAAACGGTACTTTTCCCGACATTGGGGTTGCCGGCCAGTGCAATCACGGCATCGCCCGTGTGTTCCTTTTTAATATCCGACTCAAAAACCGCGGCATGGCGGCCGGTAGAGCCTGCGGTTAAACCCATATTTATCCCTCCCGTCTGATTTCTACTTGCTTGGCTTCGGCAGAGCGCAGCGCCACAACAGCGCCGCGAATTAAATATGCCTTGGGGTCACCGGCCGGGCTTTCGTATAAACAGGTGGCCTTTGCCCCTTCGGTCAGCCCCATATCCAGCAGCCTGCGGCGGATACTGCCTTTTGCGTGCAGGGTGCGGACAGAAGCGGTTGCGCCGATCGGAATATGAAAAAGTGTTTGATAGCTCATAAACATACCTCACTTACAGTTTTTCTTACTTTTATTATATGCCAAGACAAAAAATGCGTGAAAGATGCATTTTTCGCGCAGGGAGCCAAAAAAATTGTGCGTTTTTCTCTTTTACGTCCCGAAAAGTTTGTATACTTTTTACATTGCGTGTGTCAGTGAAGTGTGATACAATAAGTAAAAGATATTTTCATGTTCTGTATTTTGTTATATTTTCGTAGCTGCAGCAGAGCTTTGAGGAGCGCGCCACGCGGCGCGGCGAGTCGGATTTTATTTTTACACAGTCGGTTTTCGTATTCTGATTATGTATTGTATAATTTTATAATGAATTGGCGGCAGGCGGTGTTCTGCCTTGCTTTCGTTGTGCCTGCACATCGAATGTAAAATTTTAACAGTTTATTCGGGAGGTATGTTTGTGGATCTGACAAACAAAAAAATGAATGAAATTAAAGAAATTGCAAAAGAAATGGGCATTAAAAGCGTCACCAAATATAAAAAGCAACAGCTCATTGATATGATTTTGGAGAGGGAAGCGGCGAAAACTAGGGAATTGCAGTCAACGGCAGTTTCGGCATTGCCGCAGCAGACTGTGCAGGAAAATACGGAAGCTAAGCAGGAACATGTAAGGGCAAGACAGCTTGTAACCTCTCCGCAGCGCAGCCTGATTGCCGAACAAACACCGCCGCAGCTGAAACCGCGTGAAGAAAGCGTAAGACCGACGTATCGCCGCCGCACACGGGACGGGGAAACGGCGCCTGCTACGGAACGGGAGGCGCATCCGAGACGCACATACGCCGTGTATGAAAAGGCACAGCCGGAGCCGGCGCACAACACGGCACACGCTGAGGAAGAAAATCAGAATATGCAGATAACAAAGGACGGATTAACACTGCAAGGAACCGACAATATGGTCAGCGGCATTTTAGAGGTTCTGCCCGAAGGCTATGGTTTTTTACGCGGCGAAAACTACCTTTCCACGCCTAAGGATGTGTATGTTTCGCCCACGCAAATCCGCCGTTTTAACCTGAAAACGGGTGATAAGGTATCGGGCATCGGCCGCACACCGAGAGAGGGTGAAAAGTTCCCGGCGCTGATTTTTGTGCAATATGTTAACGATGACACGCCGGATAAAGCTATCCGCCGCCGTCCGTTTGAATATTTAACGCCTATTTTCCCCGAAGAACGTTTGCGGCTTGAAACTGCCCAAAACGATTATGCCATGCGCTTGGTCGATTTTATTGCACCTATCGGTAAGGGGCAGCGCGGTTTGATTGTTGCACCGCCCAAGGCCGGTAAAACAACCCTTTTAAAGAACATTGCCAATAATATAGAAAAAAATCATCCCGAAGTGACACTGATTGTTCTTTTAATTGACGAACGGCCGGAGGAAGTCACCGACATGAAACGTTCCATTCAGGGTGATGTTGTGTTTTCAACCTTTGACCAGCCGCCGGAGCATCACGCCAAGGTGGCGGAAATTGTACTGGAACGTGCGCAGCGTCTTGTAGAGCAGAATAAGGATGTTGTGGTTCTGCTTGACTCGATTACGCGTCTTGCCAGAGCTTATAACCTGACGGTACCGCCCAGCGGCCGAAGCCTGTCCGGCGGTTTGGATCCGGGTGCGCTTCATAAGCCCAAAAAGTTTTTCGGTGCGGCGCGTAACATTGAAAACGGCGGCAGCCTGACCATTTTAGCCACGGCGCTTATCGAAACGGGCAGCCGTATGGATGATGTCATTTTTGAAGAATTTAAAGGGACGGGCAATATGGAGCTTCATTTAGACCGACGCCTTTCGGAGCGGCGCATTTTCCCTGCCATTGATATTAATAAATCCGGCACGCGTAAAGAGGAGCTTTTGCAGTCGCCCAGAGAACTGCAGGCCGTGTGGTCTGTGCGCCGCGATTTATCTTCTAACATGACGGTGCAGGAGGTTACGGAGCAGCTGATTAATATTCTTGTCCGCACACGTGATAATGCGGAAATGACGGAGATGATATTAAAAGGCTTTGAAAAAACAAGAAAGTATTACGGCGGCAGATAATCAAACCGCTTCATTATGAACTTTTAGTAAAAAAACGATGAAAGTGCTTGCATAAGGTGTGCGGCTGATGTATAATGTAGGCATAAAACCTTAAATAGGAAAGGCGGCGATGAAATGGATATGAACGAAACGCAGCAATATCAGTTCGGCGTAAGCCGCGAGGATTATATCCGTTCTGTCATTACGGCCGTGTATGCGGCATTGAAGGAGAAAGGGTATAACCCGGTAAGTCAGATGGTCGGCTATATTCTTTCCGGCGATCCGACCTATATTACCAGCCACAATAACGCAAGAGCGCTGATTCGCAAAGTTGAAAGAGATGAGCTTTTGGAAGCGTTGGTTCAAAATTATGTGGAACACAACCGATAAATCAGCGTGCCGCGGCTTTACAACGGTACTTTGCGCAAAGTGCAGGGGTGCAGCAAGAGAGTTTTTTTCGCTGCGCCCTTTTATCTGTTTAGGCATTAAACGCTTAGGCATTAGGGAGTCGAACCCGATATGGTTTAAATAGGCTAATTTCTTAAAATACTGCGTTAAAAAGCAGTGCTATACGTCAGTATGACCCCTGCTTTTTGCCTTGTCTTTTAAAAAATTTTCTCTATTTAAACTCTTCGACCTTCCATTTAGAAAAATTATTTGAATTTTCGGTGCGGAGGACGAAGAAAGGCTGACGCCTTGCGAGGACGACAAGCCGGAAAGGCTTTAATTTTTCAAATGAAAGGCATATGGGGTTCGACTCTCTAATGCCTAAGCCCTTATGCTCAAGCGAAAACTCTCGAAGAGAGATTTCGACTTGAAGCGTGTCGACTTTTTCGACACGCTCACGCTATGTGTAGCATAGTGCATTGTGCACGAAAGCAGTGCTTAGATGCCCGATGTGATACTTAAAAGCCGCAGAACGGTTTGAGCACCGTTTTGAAGAACATATAAAAACCGAAAAACTGATAAAATGAAAGGAAGAGCCGATATGCTGACGCCCGTTGATATTGAAAACAAAGAATTTGCCAAGGCCTTTCGCGGCTATGACGTGTATGAAGTTGAAGAATTTATGAAAACCCTGGTGGCAGACTATGAAAAGCTATACCGCGAAAACGGGGAACTGAAAGAGAAAAACGCAATGCTAAACGAGGCCATCGGCAGCTATAAGGGCATGGAGGAAACCATGCAAAACGCTATTTTGGTCGCACAGCGTACGGCTGAGGATATTAAGCAAAACGCCTATGAGCGTTCCGAAACCATTGTAAAGGACGCTGAGCGCCGCGCCGCCGAAACCATTAACACGGCCAACCGCGCCATATCCGGGCTGGAAAAAACGTATCTTGGCATGCAGCGCGAAATGAACGGCTTTAAGGCCAAAATGAGCGCACTGCTTTCGACCTATATGCAGCTTTTAAAAGAGATGCCCGAGCAATCCGTGCCGAGCACACAAAGCCGCTTTGAGCCTGCGCCTGCCCCCACCGCACCGCCTGCCGCCGTGCCGAAGGAGGCAGAGCCGGAGAATAAAGAAGATACAAACACCTTTAACTTCTCCTCCCTGCCGAAGGAACCCGGCGCACATGAAGCCGCGCCGGCTGCCAAGCTGCCGGAGGAGCCGCCCACATGGACGCCGATTCCCGGCACGGAAAAGAAAAAGAAGCCGATTGCTTCGGCACCTGCAACGGGCTTTCAGACCGAGCGCAAGCTGAATCCCATGGTGGAGGAGCTTTTGCGCAAGAAAAAGGAAGAACAGGAGGCCGCACAGCGCGAAGAAGCGCAGGAGACTGCCGCAGCCGAAGAAAACACGGCCGCAGCCGATACCGGCTTTTCCGTAACGAAGGAAACCATTCAAAAGGAGCCGAAATCGCAAGTGTCCTCTATTAATGTGGAGGATTTAAAGGCCTATGATGTGTTTAAGGATGACACCCTGTAAAATCCCCCTGATGAAGATAGCAACCGAGTGAAAGGATGAACATAGAAATGGATTACAGCCAAACACTGAACCTGCCGGAGACCGAATTTCCCATGCGCGGTAATTTGCCCAAGCGTGAGCCGGAAATTTTGGAGCGTCAGGAAAAAGACAACATGTATGCCAAGCTGATGGAGAAAAACGAGGGCAAGCCCCTCTTTATTCTGCATGACGGACCGCCCTATGCCAACGGCGATATGCACATGGGTCACGCCCTGAACAAAACCTTAAAGGACGTGATTACCCGTTTTAAAAATATGGACGGCCATAAAGCCCCCTATATTCACGGGTGGGACACACACGGCCTGCCGATTGAGCGTCAGGCCATTGCCAGCCTGGGCATTAACCGTCACGAGGTAGACACGGTGCAGTTCCGCAATTTGTGCCGGGACTTTGCCATGAAATATGTGAATCTGCAAATGAGCTCGATTAAGCGTTTGGGCGCGCTGGGCAAGTGGGATGATCCCTACCTGACACTGGATCCCAAGTTTGAAGCCAAGCAGATTGAAATTTTCGGCAAAATGGCCGAAAAAGGCTATATTTATAAAGGCTTAAAGCCCATTTATTGGTGCCCGGACTGCGAAACCGCGCTGGCCGAGGCCGAAATTGAATATCAAGAGGATAAAACCAATTCCATTTACGTTAAATTTGCCGTACGGGACGATCACGGCGTGTTTGACGGCTGCGGCGTACCGAAGGAAAAGATTAACTTTTTAATTTGGACGACCACAACCTGGACACTGCCCGGCAACGTTGCCATTGCCTTAAACGGCGCATTTACGTATGATTTGGTCGAAGCGGACGGCGAATATTTCATCATTGCCGATGAGCTTGTTCCTGCCGTTATGAAGGCCGGCGGCCGCGAAAGCTACAAAACCGTTTGCTCATTTGCGGGCAGCGATTTGGAGCTGATCCGGTGCGCACACCCGTTTATCGACCGCGATTCGGTTGTTATTTTGGGCGACCATGTTACGCTGGATGCCGGTACCGGCTGCGTACACACCGCACCGGGACACGGTTTGGAGGACTATGTTGCCTGCCAGCAGTATAAGGACATTCCCATCATCGTTCCCGTGGACGAAAAGGGCTATTTAAACGAGCTGGCCGGCGAATTTGCAGGTCTTTACTATGAAAAAGCAAATGCTAAAATTATTGATAAATTAACCGAAATCAACGCACTGTTTGCCGTGGAGGAAATTATCCACCAATATCCGCACTGCTGGCGTTGTCATGATGCCATTGTGTATCGTGCGGCAGAGCAGTGGTTTGCTTCGGTTGACGCCATTAAGGACGATGCCGTTCGCGCCATCCGCAACGTAACCTGGCTGCCCAAGTGGGGCGAGGATCGTATTACGGGCATGGTGCAGGATCGTGCCGATTGGTGTATTTCCCGTCAAAGAACCTGGGGCGTACCGATTCCGATTTTCTACTGCGAGGAATGCGGCAAAGAGCTGATTAACGCCGATACCATCAAGGCCGTATCCGAGCTGTTTTACGAAAAAGGCTCTAACGCATGGTATGAGCTTTCGGCCGAAGAAATTCTGCCGGAGGGTACCGTTTGCCCGGCCTGCGGCTGCAAGCACTTTACCAAGGAAAAGGATATTATGGACGTTTGGTTCGACTCCGGCTCCAGCCATACGGCTGTTTTGGAGGTAAAGGACGGTTTGCGTTTCCCGGCAGACTTGTATTTGGAGGGGAACGACCAATACCGCGGCTGGTTCCAGTCGTCCCTGTTAACGGCCATTGCCGCACGCGGCGAAGCGCCGTATAAAACCGTTATCACCCATGGTATGATTGTCGATTCCTCCGGCGAAAAAATGTCCAAATCCAAGGGCAACGGCGTAAGTCCGCAGGATATTATTAAGGACTACGGTGCCGATGTGCTCCGCCTGTGGGTTGTTTCGGCCGATTATAAAACTGATATGCACATCTCGAAGGAGATTTTAAAACAGCTTTCCGAGGCATACCGCAAAATCCGCAACACCGCGCGTTACATTTTGGGTAACATTCACGACTTTAACCCCGATACCGATATGGTGAACCCGTGCGATATGCCCGAAATTGACCGCTGGGCGCTTTCTAAGCTGGATAAGCTGGTGGAAAAGGTGCTCGACAATTACCGTGCGTACGAATTTCACGGCGTGTTCCATGCCATCCATAATTTCTGCGTTGTGGATATGAGTAACTTCTATCTGGATGTGATTAAGGATCGCTTATACACCGAAAAGGCAGACAGCACGCTGCGCCGCAGCGCACAAACCGTTATGTATCGGATTTTGGACAGCCTGGTACGTCTTTTAACCCCGATTTTGGCGTTTACCAGTGAGGAAATCTGGTCGTTTATGCCGCACAAGGCCGATGATGAGCGTGAATTTGTCATTTTAAACGATATGCCGAAGCCCGACCCGTCCCTGCGTGACGCGGCGCTTGACGAAAAGTGGGATTCGCTTTTGGCCGTTCGTGCCGATGTTTCTAAGGTGTTAGAGGCGGCGCGCAGCGCTAAAACCATCGGTCATTCGCTGGGTGCGGCCGTGACCATTTATGCAGACGGCGCACTGTACGATCTGCTGAAGGGCGAAGAAGATCTGCTGGCAAGCTACTTTATTGTATCGAAGGCCGAGGTAAAACCGCTGGGTGAGGCACCGGCCGAGGCTGCCGAGGGCGAAACGGGCGTTAAGGTTTTGGTTGCCGCAGCAAAAGGCGAAAAGTGTGAACGGTGCTGGATGTATTCCGAAACCGTCGGACAGGATGCGGAGCATCCCACCCTGTGCCACCGCTGCGCCGAAAATGTTTAAGCAAGATACGGTGCAAAGCGGCAGGGAGCGGCTGATGTGACGTTTCTGAACCAGACATTATAAAATCAACCATACAGCCATGATTACGTCATGGCAAAAGATCATCCGCAGGGGTGGAGCAATACTCCGCCCCTGCGGATGAAACCGCAAAAAACAACAAAATGAATGGAGAAGAACAATTTGCTGGCGTTATATTGTATTGGTGTTATTGTTTTAGCTTTCATAGACCAGCTCTCTAAGCTGGCGGTTTTAAAATTTGTCCGCCCGGTGGAGACGATTCCGCTGATTGAAAACGTTTTTCATTTAACGTACTGCGAAAACCGCGGCGCGGCCTTTGGCATTCTGCAAAACCGATTCGGCCTGTTTTTTTGCATAACGGCGGTGGTTTTGGTTGCCGTCACCGTGTATATGATTAAAAAACGTCCGCAAAACCTGTGCTTAAATCTTTCCGTCACGCTGCTTGTCGGCGGCGCGTTGGGCAATTTTATCGACCGCATTTTCCGCGGCTTTGTTGTCGATTTTTTTGACTTTCGGCTGATTCATTTTGCCATTTTTAATGTGGCCGATTGTTTTGTGGTTTGCGGCGCTGTTTTGCTGGCCTGGTATTTAATTTTTGTGGAGGGCGATGCGGAAAGCGCACACAAAAATGCAAAGCCGGACGGGGATTAAGGCAAAAACGAGAAGTAAGGAACGCCCCGAAGGGCACGGCGTCAAAGGATAGAAGCACGGTATAACTCAATTAAGATGTTCTCCGTCTTTGCAGACGGCAGGGGCTTACCGTTTTCAGCGGAGGGCGTAATCCCTCGCCGGAAATGCCCTCTGACAGGACGTTTGATCCCGTATTGAAAATGATAAAAAAGGAAGAAACAACATGCAAAACGCAAGAATAGACGATGTGACTGCCGATTCTGCGCTGTTTTTTACCTGTGATGAAACGTCCGCCGGCCTTCGGCTGGACGTTTTTTTATCCGAACAGGCAGACATGACGCGCTCGGCCGCGCAAAAGCTGATTGAAAGCGGCGCTGTGCAGCTGACCTTTGCCGATGCGTCGCAGCAGGGCGGCAAAACGCCCTCTAAAAATTATAAGCTGCGCCTTGGCGATACGGTTTCGGCTATTTTGCCGGAGCCGGAGCTGCTTGCGGCCGAGCCGGAAAACATACCGCTGGATATTGTTTTTGAGGACAGCGAGCTGATTATCGTTAACAAACCGCAGGGGATGGTGGTGCACCCGGCGCCGGGACACGCGACAGGCACCTTGGTCAACGCGCTGTTATACCATGCAGGGGGACGGCTTTCGGCCATCAACGGCGTGGTACGCCCCGGCATTGTGCACCGCATAGACCGCGACACCAGCGGCATTTTGGTGGTTGCCAAAACCAATGACGCGCACCTTTGTCTGGCCGAGCAGATTAAAGAGCACAGCGTACACCGTGCCTATCTGTGTATTGCCTACGGGCGGTTTAAGGAGTCCGAATTTACCATTGATAAGCCGATTGACCGCCACACAAAGGACAGAAAAAAGATGGCGATTGCCCAAAGCGGCGGCCGCCGCGCGGTTACGCATGTATCTGTTTTGCGGCAATACGATGATTGTGCCCTGCTGCGCTGCCGTCTGGAAACGGGGCGCACACACCAAATCCGTGTGCACCTATCCTCTATCGGCCATCCCGTGGCAGGCGACCCCGTTTACGGCGTTAAAACCGATCGCCTGGCCAAAAAATATCAGCTAAACGGTCAACTGCTGCACGCGGCCATGCTGGGCTTTGTGCACCCCAAAACGCATGAATACGTCGAGTTCTCCGCACCTGTTCCGCCCTATTTTCAAAAGGTGCTGGACGATTTGGGTTAGGCATATGGGGTTCGACTCCTTAAGGCCTAGGCACGAGTTATGGTATCCGAACCCGCTCAAAGCACCGAAAAATCAGCCTTTTCTGTGTTGTCAGTCTTGCC
>UQYH01000033.1 GCA_900545185.1 uncultured Eubacteriales bacterium
TTGTTCCATTGTGTGTTTTGCTTTCCCGGAAAGGATATACACAACCTCGATAAATTTGTGCTTATGCAATACGGCTATATAGTCCTTACATTCATCGGAGAGATGAATATGCACATGGTTATGCTGTTTAAAAAAATAATCCTTTTCAATGGTCACAACGCTATCTTTCATACCCCATAATCCCTTATGTTAAAATATTGTATCCCCATTATACTATACATTTTTTCGGGTGTCAAATTAAAATTGTATTCAAAATGCCATATTTAGTGTGCAAATTCCTATAGTATTATGCAAAAAAATAGTCTATACTGAAACATATCATATGAAAGGCAGATGTTGCGGTATGAGCGGAAAAAAGCACTGGTATGTTGTGGACGGATATCGGCCGTCGCCCCGGCCCGATCCGCAGGCGGATTATACAGGGCATGAAAGCATTATGATATTAAACACCAATTCTCAGGATGCACATGTTCTCATCAGCGTGTATTTTGAAGATCGTGACCCGGTTGAAGATATTCCTTATTTGGTTCCTGCCAAACGGGTGAGATGTTTTAAGACAGATGACAGCCAAGCGCTCGGTGGTCTTACCATTGGCGTGGGTGTGCAATATTCCATGGAAATTAAGAGTGATGTCGGCGTGGTGATTCAGTATGGGCGGCTGGATGTACAGCAGCCCAACATGGCTTATATGGCGCTGATGGCGCAAAGCGAATAAAAGGAAGGAGTGCAGGATTATGAACATAAAAAGCGTAAACGGTGTTTTAAGCCGGGACCGGTTAGGCATTACGGCGACTCATGAACACGTGTTGCTCGATTTAACGGCGTTTTATCAGGCGTTGCCCGTTCCGGGCATAGATGACCCGGCCACACAGAAGGTGGAAATGTGGAATTTGGGCATTTTAAGCCGCGATTGTTATGCGCTCAAAGACAATTTGCTTTTAGCGGACGAAGACGTTGCCGCGGACGAACTGATGTTTTTCAAAAATGCAGGCGGCAACACGATTGTGGACGCTTCGCTTCCCGGTATCGGCCGCAACCCGAAGGCGTTACGGCGCATTGCCGAAAAAACAGGGCTTAACATCATTATGGGCACGGGTTTTTATGTGGGCGAAACGCACCCGAAGGCGCTGGACAGCATGACCGATGAAGCAATCGGCGATCTGATGGTCGGTGAGCTGACGGAAGGTGTGGACGGCATTTGTGCGGGCTACATAGGCGAAATCGGCATCAGTGAAATTTTTGACGACAAAGAGCGGCGCGTGCTGCGTGCGGCGGCGATCGCGCACAAAAAAACGGGCGCGGCGATTAACGTGCATATCAACCCATGGACGACAAACGGCATTGAAGCGGCCGATATTTTGCTTTCAGCCGGTGTTGCGCCTGATAAAATCTGCATCAGCCATGTGGATGTTGAAAACCGTGAGGATTATATTTATGCGCTTTTGCAAAAGGGTGTGTATGTTGAATTTGACAACTTCGGCAAGGAGTATTATATCCGCCGTGAGGTAAGAAATTCCGGTTATGGTCTGTTTGTGCACGACACGGAACGCGTGGCGCTTTTAAAAAAGCTGATTGACGACGGTTTTGTGAATCAACTGCTGTTGGCCTGCGATGTGTGCCTTAAAAATCTGCTGCACAAATACGGCGGCTGGGGCTATGACCATGTTCTCAGCAATATTGTCCCCATGATGGAGGATGAGGGCATTACACAGGAACAAATTCTTACAATGCTACAGAAAAATCCGGCCGATTGGCTGTGTGGAAGGGAGCAACAAAAATGATTCAATTACCATCAATACCGCTTGAGGAGTACAAGGAGAGAGTTATAAAGGTTCAGAAAGCAATGAAAAAAGAGGGTTACGACCTGATTTTGTGTTATGGTAACGAGGCAGAGCCGCAGTTTGTGAGATATTTTTCAGCATACTGGCCGTCGTTTGAAACGGCAGGTGTACTGATTGCGGCGGAGAGCGATCCGATTCTTCTGATAGGTCCCGAGAGCTTTACCTATGCTTCGGACAGATCCAAAATTGACAAAATTTGCAGAGTCAAGGCATTTCGTGAATCGTCAGAACCGGAGTATCCCGGAGAGACGCTTGATACCTTTAACACAGTATTTGAAAAATTGATTGACAATAAAACAGTAACACGTTTCGGTGTTGCTGGCTTGCCGCTTATGACGATTGGCGTTTATGAGGCGCTGACTGAAGCGCTGAAAGCTTATGGCGATGTTACAATAGAGAAAGCAGACGATATTGTGAATGATATTCGTATGCACAAAACTGAAAACGAGCTTGCCTGCATGCGGGCAGCTGCCAAAATCACGGCGCAGACCTTTGATTACGTGTTAGCGAACATAAAGGTAGGCATGACGGAACAGCAGGTGGCAGGCCTTGCCCTTGGCAAAATGCATGAGCTTGGTGCAGAACGCGAGTCTTACCCTGTTTGGGTGCTGACGGGCAAGGGTTCCAATCAGGCGATCAGCCGTCCGCGGAATAAGGCGATTTTAAAGGGCGATATGACGTTTATTCAGATTGGCGCACGTGTTGACGGCTATGCTTCATCCATTGGCAGACCTGTGGTTTTCGGTAAGGCAACAGATGAACAGCGCGAACTGATTGAAGTCGGCTATAAGGCACAGGCGGCTGTTATTGCCATGCTAAAAGCAGGCGTACCTGCTTGCGAGGTTGCAAAAGCGCATGTAAAGAATGTAACCGAAATGGGTTACGGCGACTGGCTTTTGTACGGACCATGTCACGGCAACGGCACCATGGAGGGTGAAGCGCCGTGGATTGAAACAAATTCGGATTATCTTTTAGAGGAAAATATGACGTTTTGCGTTGATATTTTCTTGGGTTCTGGGGAAAAAGAAATCGGTCTTAGAATGGAAGATGTTGTTTGCATCACAAAAGACGGTGTAGAGAACTTGACGAATTATCCGAGAGAACTGTTTGAGATTGAATGTTAAAACCGTGGCGGGGTGTTTTGGTCAAAATGATTGAACACGTCGGACACAGGCGTAACATACTTTGCGTGTAAAATCTGCCGGGGAATGAGTTCGGTATAATGCCGGGCTCATTCCTTTTTATTTCATACAAATTCGGATATTTTGTTTTTATTCAAATATGCCGAGGCTCTCCTTTTTAACGATATATTTATTTTTTTCCTATAGACGTTATCTGTTTTGGTGTGATATGATATCATGAAACATATCGACAAATTTTGCAGACGCATCCCCGCAGAATCAATGGGATGTTACAATCGGCTTATGCCTGACTCACCCCGTGCCGTAACAGCAGCGAAAGGCGAAAAAGTGCCAATTCAAGGCCTTTCGGCGCAAATGTTTGTTTTTGACCGTAAATCAAACCTTTTGTCTATGGACTTTACAGAGCCTTCTGCGTTACAATGGATGTAGAGAATAGTTCATTACAAGAAAGGATGGTAAAAATGAGAAAAATGCTTTCGGTGGCACTGGGTTTTGTTCTTTTAACAAGTCTGCTGCTTGTCCCTTCGGGAGCGGCTGCGGCAGCACAACGGATTTACGAAGCAACGCGGTATATTGAAGAGGACTTCGACGGTCATACCGGCGTGGTGGCTTGCACTGGATGGTTCGGTGCTGCGTGCGCCGGGTGTAACCGCCATAACCGACACGGATTTTGCCGGTCAATGGTACAGCGTCCGTGTTTTGTATGATGTTAATACCGGTTATACCGAATGGTATGCGGCAGAATACGGCAGGGAGCTGACCTTAAAGGGAACCAATACAAGATTGATTGCAGAGGCAAACCGCGGCAAGCTGAACAGGCTTAATATTCAAAACTGCTCCTGTTTTTATGTGGATAATGTAAAAGCGTATGAATATGTAACGGCAGACGACGCTGAAAAACTGATTGCACAGGCAGAGCAAACCTTATCCACGGCAGATGTTGTAACGCCCTCCGTTGTCAGCTATACAGAGGAGGCTAAAGCAGACTTAAGCAATGCGATAGCGGCTGCAAAAGCATCGGTGGCAGCAGCCGAAACCGCAGCGGATTTAGAAGCGGCAAGCAATGCGCTGCGTGCAGCCTATCAAAGCTTTTTGGGCAGCGGCGTGCAGGATTATACAACAATTTTTGAAGGGGATTTTTCGGCCGACGGGAATTTATCTGACGGTACATTTTTGAAATACTGATCGATGGCCAACCTGCTTTGGATAATATGAATATTACCCTTCCTCAGCCTATTCGTAATGCAGGGCGTCTTTCGTTCTATGGCGGAGCGGAGAGCAAAATCTATATGGATAATCTAAAGCTGTATGATGCGGATTTAGAATCCTTATCGCCGTCTGCTGCAAAAAAAGAAGTTCAGGTTGATCGGTATGCTTCGGCAGAGGTTCCGATTTATCCCGTATCGCAGGCGGCCAACGATATGATTTTGGCCGATGACTATACCTATACCATCAGTGGCGAGCATACCGAAGATTTCAGCATCGTGCGCGGCGGTGTACTGGTTGTACCCGAAACGGCTGCGGTCGGTACAGCGGCAACCGTTACGGCAACCTCTAAGTACAATCCGCAGCTGACGGCAAGCACAACGGTAGAAATCATCGGCGGTCTCAGCAAAAAAATTGAGCTTTTTGAAGGTACAAAAAAGCTTGCATCGCCTCAAGAGGCAGAAGGTACAGCGATTGCCGCCAAACTTGCATTGACAAACGATACAACCGTTGCATACAGCGAAGGGGTGATTGCCGCGGTTTATAAAAATGGCGTGCTTGTTGATGCCGGTGTCGGCGCAGTCAAAGATTTGATTGGGGAAACCGTGGTAACCCTCGATTTAAAGCTGCCCGAAGATAAAACCGGCGTGGCTGTTAAAATATTTGGATTGGAAAGCTTAACGACTTTAAAACCATTGCATGCACCTGAGTGCTTTGCAGAGGAAAAGAAGTAAAAAGAAAAGTAAAATTTTAATAATGGAGTGTTTGCGATGAAGAAAAAAGTTGCACTTTTGTTGGCCGGTGTTATGGCTGCAACATGCTTTACGGGTTGTGGTTCAAAAAAGAGCACAGCAGGGGATACCGAACATATGCGCTATTGGATGCCGCTGGACGCAGGCAGTGCGCATACGGTTTCGGAGTATGGCGAGACACCGTTTGCAAAGGAATGGCAGAAGCGAACGGGCGTTGATCTGGAGTTTGTACATCCGCCCCAGGGACAGGCCGGTGAAAAGTTTTCGATTATGATTGTTTCCGGCGATCTTCCCGATATTGTGGAGTATAGCTGGAATACCTATCCAGGCGGTGTTGACAAGGCTGTTTCGGACGGCTGCGTGCTGCAATTGAATGACATGATCGAAAAAAATTCTCCTGCCTTTTATCGGTATTTGCAGGAGAATCCCGAACTGGACAAGGCAGCAAAAACCGATGCCGGTTTCTATACCGGTTATCCGGGCATTATGGGTGATCCGAGTCTGGCTGTTTCGGCAGGATTGTATCTGCGAAAAGACTGGCTGAATGATCTGTCTTTGGCTGTTCCTGAAAAAATAGATGAGTGGGAAACCGATTTTAATTCGGTACGGCGCTCACGAACCATGATGCTGATTTCCAATTTTGTATGTATTGCTTTTGGCCTTGTTCTGATCCTGGTTCCGGTTAAACGTAACTACAATCCGATGAATGAATTGCTTAAGCTTTTGGATAAGAAGTTTGAAAACAGCGAAACGAGAGAAAACGAATTTGACTAGGGCTTTAAGCTTTGACAAGACATTAGCATAGAAGCAATTATATCATAGTTCTTGGAGAGGAACTCAAAAAACTACTACTTTTATTATACGAGGAGTATCGGTGCAATACACTGCATCAAGGCAACATATGAGCAATCGAGAATGGTTTAAAAATGCAAAATTCGGAATGTTTATCCACTGGGGGCTGTATTCTTTGCTGGGGGGGAGAATGGAAGGGGCAAAGAACGCCATACCCCGGCGAATGGCTGATGACATATTATAAAATCCCCATACGAGAATATGAAAAACTGGCACAGGCCTTTAACCCGATTTATTTCGATGCCGAAGAATGGGTTCGGCTTGCGAAAGAGGCAGGCATGCAATACGTGGAGCTGACAGCCAAGCACCAAGAGGGATTTTGCCTGTTTAAATCGGAGGTTGACAGCTTTAACGTGGTGGATGCGACACCGTTTAAAAGAGATGTTGTGGCCGAAGTGGCAGAGGCCTGCAAAAAATACGGCTTAAAGCTCGGTCTGTATTATTCGCAAGAATTGGATTTTCGCGAGGAACATGGCGGCGGTGTATCCAGAGTCGATGAAAAGTTTGGCTGCGATTGGTCAAACACCTGGGATTTTCCCGATGCGAGCAAAAAAGATTTTTTGATTTGTTTTGAGAAAAAGATTAAGCCGCAGCTAAAAGAACTGCTGACCAAGTATGGTGATTTGCTTTTAATTTGGTTTGATGACCCCTGCGACATTACACCCGAACAAAGCATGGAGCTGTATCATCTTGTGAAAGAGTATCAGCCGGATTGCCTTGTGCCGTCGAGAGTAGGAAACGGAATCGGCGATATTTACTCTTACGGTGATAATGAAATAACAGATGAGGATTGCCGCGAAGGCTTGTGGGAAGCACCGATTACCATGAATGACACCTGGGCTTACGAGTCGTTTGATAACAACTGGAAAAGTGCCGACAGAATTATGGAGATCAAGGAGCATTTAAACAGCCGTGGCGTTAACCTTTTGCTAAACGTAGGCCCCGACCATCTCGGCCGTATTCCGACACCCAGTATTGACATTCTTAAAGAGGTTGGAAGAAGAATTAAATAAATGTGCCTTTTTAACAAGAGAGAGTTACTCGATATGGTTACTCTCTCTTGTTTGTTAAAACCACGCGTCGGCGAGACGATGATAAGGCTCGCCGGCCGCTTGCTCTTGATTATCCGCATGGCTTATTTTACATCACACGTTAAAGCGGAACAGCACTACATCGCCGTCTTCCATCACGTATTCCTTACCCTCCGAACGTACCAAGCCTTTTTCTTTGGCGGCGGTCATACTGCCGCAGGCCATCAGGTCGTTATAAGCCACAACCTCGGCGCGGATAAAGCCTTTTTCAAAATCGGTATGGATTTTTCCGGCCGCACCGGGCGCTTTTGTCCCTTTTGTAATCGTCCACGCGCGTACCTCCGGTTCGCCGGCCGTCAGATAACTGATTAAGCCCAGCAGCTTATAGCTTTTTTTCACCAGTCGGTCAAGTCCCGATTCTTCAATACCCAGCTCGTGCAGAAATTCCATTTTTTCTTCCGGTTCAAGCGCTGCAACATCCTCTTCGATTTTTGCCGAAATCGGCATAACCTCCGAGCCTTCCTTTTCGGCCATTTCCGTCAGCTCGTGCACCATTTGGTTGTTTTCAATGCCGCCGATAAAATCATCCTCCGATACGTTGGCAGCGTACAAAACGGGCTTTAAGGTGAGCAGCGGCAGGTCACGCATAATTTCAGCTTCTTCCTCCGAAAACTCCCTTGTGCGTGCAGGCTGACCGCTTTCCAGCAGGGTTTTCAGTTCTTCTAACAGGGTTAGCTCCTGCTGATATTTTTTCTCTCCGGATTTCATCATTTTACGCGTTCTGTCAATCCGCTTGTCCAGCATTTCCAGGTCGGCAAAAATCAACTCCAGCTGAATGGTTTCTACATCACGCAGGGGCGAAACAGAGCCTTCTACATGCACAATGTTGGGGTCTTCAAAACAGCGCACAACGTGCACAATGGCATCCACCTCACGAATGTGAGACAAAAATTTGTTGCCCAGCCCCTCGCCGCGGCTGGCGCCTTTTACCAGGCCTGCAATATCCACAAATTCAATCACGGCATGCGTCACCTTTTGCGGATGATACATCTCTGCCAGTGCGTTTAAACGTTCATCCGGCACCGGCACAACGCCCACGTTCGGCTCTATGGTACAAAACGGGTAATTGGCCGATTCGGCTCCTGCCTGCGTAATTGCGTTAAATAACGTAGATTTGCCCACGTTCGGCAGACCGACGATTCCTAATTTCATGTTCACTACCTCTTTCTTCAACTCTTTCATAGTATGCAGCGCGCAATGCATTTCACACTGCGGATTTAAGTACATTCGGTTTTTTCATTATTGTACCACAAAATGCCGCAAAATGCAATGTTTACTTTGCCTTTTGTGGCATTTTATACATTGCAAGGTCGCTTTTTACGTTATATTGTTAAAAATATCTCTTACATTTTTATGTAAATTAGGGCTTGTTTTTGTGTGGGTTTTATGATATACTGAAACTAATTATTTAAATAAGGAGCGAGATTGTTGACAAATGTATTTGATACGTTAAAGGAACGTGACTTAATTGCGCAAATTACGCATGAGGACGAAATCCGTGAGCTTTTGGGCAAGGAGAAGGTAACTTTTTATATCGGGTTTGATCCCACGGCGGACAGCCTGCACGTTGGGCACTTTTTGCAAATGATGGTTATGGCGCACATGCAGCGTGCCGGACACAGACCGATTGCCATTTTGGGCGGCGGTACGGCCATGATCGGTGACCCGACGGGCAAAAGCGATATGCGTAAAATGCTGACACGGGAGCAGCTTGACCACAATGCTGCCTGCTTTAAAAAGCAGCTATCAAAATTTGTCGATTTTACAGATGATAAAGCCTTGATGCTGAACAATGCGGATTGGTTTTTAAACTTAAATTATATGGAATTTCTGCGTGACATTGCGGTGCATTTTTCCGTAAACCGTATGCTGACGGCCGAATGCTTTAAAAGCCGTATGGAAAAGGGTCTTACCTTTTTGGAATTTAACTATATGCTGCTGCAGGGCTACGATTTTTATAAGCTGAACCGGGAATACGGCTGCGTTTTGGAGCTGGGCGGTGACGATCAATGGTCTAATATTTTGGGCGGCATTGAACTGATTCGTAAAAAAACGGGCCAGCAGGCTTACGGCATGACGTTTACGCTTTTGACCACCAGCCAGGGCAAAAAAATGGGTAAAACTGAGAGCGGCGCACTGTGGCTTGATCCCGAAAAAACCTCGCCGTATGAATTTTATCAATATTTCCGTAATGTGGATGACGAGGATGTTATCCGTTGCTTAAAGCTGATTACGTTTGTACCGATGGATGAAATCCGCCGTCTGGAAAAATTGCAGGGGCAGGAGCTGAACGAAGCAAAGCGCATTTTGGCCTTTGAGGTAACTAAGCTTGTGCATGGCGAGGAAGAAGCGAAAAAGGCCATGGAAACGGCCGAAAGCCTTTTCGGCAATCGTGGTAACACCGAAAATATGCCGACAACGGCGATGGCCTTGGATGCGGATGATTTTGGCTTGCTGGACGTGATGCAGAAAGCCGGGTTAATCGGCTCGAAGGGTGAGGGTCGCCGCTTGATAGAGCAGGGCGGCGTTTCGGTTGACGATCAGAAGGTGACCGATGTGGCTTATCGGCTGACAAAGGAACAGATTGCAGCCGGTGTTGTGATTAAAAAAGGTAAAAAGGTTTACCACAGAATTATCGCCGAGTAACAGACATACACATATTATGATATCAAATAATACTTCGCCCCGGCTTTCCGGGGCGAAATTTATCTTATTGACCAATTGGCAAAGGAGGATGCAGTATGCCGATTAAAATTCCAAACAGGCTTCCGGCAACCAAAACGCTGACCGAGGAAAACATATTTGTCATTACCGAAACACGTGCGCTGACGCAGGATATACGGCCGCTGAAAATTGCGATTTTAAACTTAATGCCCACAAAAATAGAAACCGAAACACAGCTGGCGCGGCTTTTGGGCAATACGCCCCTGCAAGTGGAAATGACGTTGCTGCACACAAAAAGCTATCATTCCAAAAACGTGAACCAGGAGCATATGCTGGCCTTTTACAAAACCTTTGACGAGGTGCAAAACGAAACGTTTGACGGTATGGTAATTACCGGTGCGCCTGTTGAAAAAATGGCGTTTGAGGATGTGGACTATTGGGAGGAGCTTTGCCAAATTTTTGAATGGACAAAAACCAACGTTACCAGCACATTCCATATTTGCTGGGGCGCGCAGGCAGGGCTTTACTATCATTACGGGATTCAAAAGCATACGCTTCCGGAAAAGCTTTTCGGCGTGTATGATCACAGAGTTGAACACAAATCCTCTATTTTATTCCGCGGATTTGATGATGTGTTCCGTGCACCGCATTCCCGTCATACCACAATTCTGCGTGAGGATGTGGAAAAGGTGCCGCAGCTTAAAATTTTGTCATCTTCGGACGAAGCGGGACTGTATGTTATCAGTACGGCGCGCGGCCGTCAAATTTTTGTAACCGGCCATTCGGAATATGATGCGGATACGCTGAAACGCGAATATGTGCGCGATGTGGAGGCCGGCTTGCCGATTCATGTGCCCAAAAATTATTTTCCGCAGGATGACCCGACGCAGCCGCCGCTTGTCAGCTGGCGCAGCCATGCCAACCTGCTCTATTCCAATTGGCTTAACTATTTTGTGTATCAGGTTACGCCGTATGACCTTAAAAAAATTAAATAACAAGGAGCGCGTTATCTATGTTTTTTTCGTATACTGATGAAAACATCCGCTATACAGGCCGCTGGGGCGAGGAAATTGACCAGCGCGGCGTGAAAGTGGGATGTATGACAGCAACAACGACGGGCGCTTATTTTGAGTTTGCCTTTACGGGACGGCAGGCCGTGCTGCACTTTAATGTTATACCGCAAAATAGCGGTATGCCGCATGTGTGGGTGAGCGTGGACGGCGGTACGAGAGTTGAAAGCGTTGTTATGCCGTATCTTCGCGTGCAGGCGGCAGATGAAGGTGCTCATACGGTTTGCGTCATTATCAAGTGCGCCAACGAAGTGCTGCAAAGATGGTATCGGCCGCTGACCTCTTGCGTGGCTCTGTGCGGTATTACGGCCGATGAGCTTTGCCCGTTGCCGGCCGATGAACGCAAGGTGATTGAATTTGTCGGTGATTCGATTACCGAGGGAGTTTTGGTTGATGAACCAAATCGACCCGAGGGCGCTGCGGCTTATGTTCGTTTGTATCAAAATGATGTTTGCGGAACCTATGCATGGCTGACGGCCGAAGCACTGAAACTGCGGCCGATTATTATGGGCTACGGCGCTGTTGGTGTCACAAAGGGCGGAAACGGCGGTGTTCCCAAAGCACAGGAGGCCTACCCTTATAATTATCACAATTCACCGATTTCCTGCGTCGAGCCGGATTACATTTTCATTAATCATGGTTCAAACGATGACAATGCATCGGAAGAAGCCTATTGCGAAGGGTACAGAGAGCTGTTGGACACGATCAGACGCCTGCATCCGCGCGCTAAAATCATTGCGATGGCTGTTTTGTACGGAGTACATACCGAGGCTTTGGAAAAGCTGATCATGGCCTATAACAGTGAACATCAAACAGATATTTCGTTTATCAATGCGAGCGGCTGGATCCCCAAAGAGCCGCTGCACCCGTTGCGTGACGGACACAAGCTTGTGGCAGATAAGCTGACGGAAGTATTGAAAAAGGTGTTGTAAACCAAAGTAACAGGAGAAAAATATGAAGGAAAAAGCTATATTCTGGTACAAACAACTGCATTTCCCCAAGGAATATGACGAAGCCTTTTATGCATTGGCAGAAGGGGCAGACTTGTCTGCCGTGGATGTGGAAAACCCCATTGCCGATTTGCAGAAAAAAGCAGACTACGGACTGAATTTGATTTACTTTTTGGCCTGCTGCGAGGATATGCACAAGGCCTATTGTGAGCGCGGCATCCCCGAAGAAATTTTTAATGCGTCTGCTCATGGGCTTGTTTTGGAGGCACAGCTTTGTCAACAAGCATTCGGCAAAATCGGTGTATATGAAGTGGCTTGGTTTAACGAGGTCATTTGCCGTCAGCGCATTATGCGTATCGGCAGACTGCAATTTGAAATGCGCGCGGCCGGTGAAGAATTTGCAGGAGGCATGGTGCAAAAGGACGATTCGGTTCTTTCGGTGCATATCCCCGGACACGAGCCGCTTACAATGGAGGCTTGCCGCGAGGCCTTTCAAAAAGCGAAGCAATTTTTTACGGCCTATTATCCCGAATTTACCTATACATGCTTTGTGTGCGATTCTTGGATGCTGGATGAAAGCTTGGATGCGTATTTGGGTGCAACCTCTAACATCCGCAATTTTCGCAAGCTGTTTACCATTTATAAAACCAAGGAGGGTGACGATGCCCTTAAATTCGTGCTCGGCCGAACGGTAACACGCAAAAACATTGCCGATTTTAAGCCGAAAACGGGCTTGCAGACCAAATTACAGCAGCATGTTGCGCAGGGCGGCAAACTTTATGTTTGCTGCGGCAGAAGGGAAGCAAGACCATAAGGAAAGGTGATGACTATGCAGGAATATGCATTGGCTGGACGTGTGGTCTTGCCGGAATCAGTGATAGAAAATGGGCTTGTGGCTTTTAGCGATGGTAAGATTACATACGTTGGGACGTGTGACGCTTACACTGGCAATGCCTCTGTGGAGCAGGTAGGCACAAAGCTGATTACACCCGGATTTGTGGATCTTCATTGCCATGACGCAATGAATATTTTGGGTAGTGATGATCCGGAAACGGTTGCCGATTATTATTTAAAACACGGTACGACCTCCATGTTGATTACATTGTATCGTGATTTATGGCCTAACGAGGTACACAAAGCAACAGAACGCGTACGTGCTGCCATGCAAAGCTGCAAAAATATTATGGGCATCCATTTTGAAGGGCCTTATATGAATCCGCGCTATGGTTGTACAGTCGGCAATGCCGAGCCTGTCGTGCCGACGCGTGCGGACTATATGCCCTTTTTGGATAGCGGCTTGGTTAAGCAATGGACGTTTGCGCCGGAAATGCCGGGAACAGACGAATTTTTGGCAGATATTTGTGCTGCCGGAATTATTCCGGCTATCGGCCATTCCGAAGCATCGCCGGAGGATGTGCAGCGTGTTTGCCGCCACGGGGTGCGCATTGTTACGCACATTATGGATGCAACGGGAACCTCTGTTACGCCGTCACGCTATGAGGGAACACGTGAAGTATCGTTTGATGATGCTGTTTTGCTGGAAAACAACCTGTTTTACGAGGTTATTTTAGATAAAAATGGGATTCATGTGCGGCATGACCTGGTGCGTCTGATTTTAAAAACTGTAGGCGTTGATCGTGTTGTGGGCATTACCGATGCCTGTCGGGTGCAGCCCGGCAGCATAGATGATGAAGTCAATTTGTTTGACGGCAATCGCGTGGATGGCAGCGTGATGGCGATGGATAACGTGGCGCGGAATTTCCGCAATTTGGGTCTTTCCCTGCCGGAGGTGTTTAAGATAGTCTCTTTAAATCCGGCTACGGCACTTCGTATAGAGCATCAAATCGGCAGTCTTGCTGTTGGCAAAAACGCTGATATTTTGGTTATGGATAACGATTTTCATATAGAAAGGGTTTATAAAGCCTGAGTTTTTATGGTAGGCATTAGGGAAGCGAGGAGAGAATTTTGCAGTCTTTTACACGGGGCAATTTCAAACGGTTAATTTGACAGATATAACGGCTTTGAAACGAATTTTGAAAAAATAAAGAAGAGAACAAATAAGCAGAGAACACGAAAAACCCCGTAGTCAAAAACATAGGTTTTGACTACGGGGTTTTTATACGCTCATTTTAAACGGGATGCGTCATTTCGTCCATATTGACTAAATCTTTATCCAGCTTAGATTTTTCGGCCTGGCGCTGTTGATAGAAGTGAAGAGCTACGTGGTCAAATAACGCGTAGGATAAAACATCCTCGTCCTGTTCAATATATTCTTTAATTTCCTCACGCAGCTTCGGCAGTTCGGGCTTTAACATATCGGCCGGACGGCAGGTGATGCGCTTTTCGTCGCCGATAATCTTTTTTACAAACTCTTCTTTAATCGGCACAGGTGTTTTGCCGTATTCGCCGCGGACAATGCCCTTTGTTTCTTTGGTTACCATCTTGTAACGCTCGCCCATGATAACATTTAACACGGCCTGTGTACCAACAATCTGGCTGCTGGGGGTAACAAGCGGCGGAAAGCCCAAATCTTCACGTACACGGGGTACTTCCTTTAATACTTCCTCCAGTTTGTCCTCTTTGCCTTGCTGCTTAAGCTGTGATACCAGGTTTGAAAGCATACCGCCGGGTACCTGATAGAGCAGTGTATTTACGTCAACGCCCAGCATCTTGGGATTTAAAAGGCCTTCCTTCAGATATTTTTCACGCAGGGGGCGGAAGTAATCTGCAATTTCGGACAGTAAATCCAAATTGTAGCCGGTGTCGTAAGGTGTGCCCTGCAGGGTTGCAACAAGTGGCTCGGTGGCAGGCTGAGAGGTGCCCATTGCCAGCGGCGAGATGGCGCAATCCACAATATCCACACCGGCTTCGATGGCCTTTAAGTAGGTCATAGAGGCAACACCGCTGGTGTAGTGCGTGTGCAACTGGATGGGGATTTTAACGGTTTCCTTCATGGCTTTAACCAGGTCATAAGCCGTGTAGGGGAGAAGCAGACCGGCCATATCCTTAATACAAATGGAATTGGCACCGCGCTCTTCCAGTTCTTTTGCCATTTTAACAAAGGTTTCAATATTGTGTACCGGGCTGATGGTGTAGCACACAACAGCCTGTACGTGGCCTTTTTCCTTTTGGCAGGCCTTAATGGCGCACTCTAAGTTGCGCACGTCGTTTAATGCGTCGAAAATACGGATAATATCAATACCGTTTGCCAAAGATTTTTGAACAAAATATTCAACAACGTCATCCGCATAGTTTTTATAGCCCAAAATGTTTTGGCCGCGGAACAGCATTTGCAACTTGGTGTTTTTGGCCAAATCACGGATTTTCCGCAGGCGCTCCCAGGGATCTTCGTTTAAAAAGCGCAGGCAGGCATCGAAGGTTGCGCCGCCCCAAGCCTCTAAAGAGTGGTATCCTACCTTATCCAGCTTTTCTACGATGGGCAGAATTTCCTCGGTGGTCATTCTGGTTGCAATCAAGGACTGATGTGCATCACGAAGCGCTGTTTCAGTTATTTTAACCGGTTTTTGATTCGTAGACATAATTCGTTCCCTTTCCGCAGTGCGTGGCACTGCTTATTAAATTTGATCCTTGCTCGCTATGGTGCAAGTGCCTTATACACCCAAAACCTTAGCCATCGCAAGGAATACACCGGCTGCAACAGCCGAACCGATAACACCGGCCACATTGGGACCCATGGCGTGCATCAGCAAAAAGTTTGTGGGGTCTTCTTCTTTACCAACAGACTGTGAAACACGTGCAGCCATCGGCACGGCAGATACACCGGCCGAACCGATTAAGGGGTTTACCTTGCCGCCGGTCAATAAATACATCAGCTTGCCGAACAATACACCGCCGGCCGTGCTTAAGCAGAAGGCAATCAGACCCAAAAATACGATGAACAATGTTTCCTTCTTTAAAAAGGTATCGGCCGAGGCGGTTGCGCCAACGGTTACGCCCAAAAAGATGGTTACAATGTTAATCAATTCGTTTTGTACGGTTTTGGAAAGACGTTCGGTTACACCGCTTTCCTTAAAAAGGTTACCCAGCATTAAGCAGCCGACAAGCGGCACGGCATCCGGTACAAACAGCGCCACAACAACGGTAACCACAATCGGGAATATAATGCGTTCTTTTTTGCTGACGGGACGCAGCTGTTCCATTTTAACGCTGCGTTCTTTTTTGGTTGTTAAAAGTCTCATAATCGGGGGCTGAATGATCGGGATCAGCGCCATGTACGAATAAGCGGCAACGGCAATGGCAGGCAGCAGCTTGGGTGCCAAGGTTTTGGTAACCAAAATAGCCGTCGGGCCGTCGGCGCCGCCGATGATACCGATACTCATTGCTTCGTACAGGTTAAAGCCCAAAAACAAAGCGCCGAAAAAGGCCATAAACACACCGAGCTGTGCGGCAGCGCCCAAAAGCAAGCTTTTGGGGTTCGCAATCAGCGGTGAAAAGTCTGTCATGGCGCCAATGCCTATAAAGATAAGCGAGGGATAAATACCCAGCTTAACACCCAAATACAATAGGTCAAACAATCCGCCTTCGTGCAATATCTGCCCGAAGTTCATGGTAAAATGCTCTTCGCCCGACCCGACAAACAGTACATTGTGCATAATGTTGGCCATGGGCAGGTTGGAAAGGAGCATACCAAAGGCAATCGGCAACAGCAAGAGAGGCTCAAACTCCTTGCCGATGGCCAGATAAATTAAAACACAGGAAACAGCCAGCATAATAATGGTTCCGAAATCCACTCCGGCAAAGGCCAGCGGCGTTTCTGCCGTGGCGGCAAACAGCTTTGCCAGGCCGGTACTTTGGATGAAGCTGGTGATTCCTTCTATAAATAAACTCAACAAAATCACCCTTTCTCAGCAAATGTGCTTTAGTTCATGGTCATCAGCACATCGCCGTTGTTTACGCTGTCCCCTTGCGATACGTTAACGGAGGCAATCACACCGTCCTGCGGTGCAACAATTTCGTTTTCCATTTTCATGGCCTCTAAAATAACAACAGCTTGTCCGCGTTTAACGGCATCGCCGGCCTTGGCTTTAATTTGCAAAACAGTACCGGGCATGGGGGCGGTTACGCTGACAGCACCCTGTGCGCCTGCCGGTGCAGCGGGCTTTGCTGCCGGAGCCGGAGCCGCCGCGGGAGCAGCCGGAGCAGCCGGAGCAGTCGGAGCGGTGAAAGCCGCAGGCTGTGCGCCGCCTGTGATTTCTTCTACATCAACCTCATAGGATTTTCCGTTTACGTTTATCATAAATTTTCTCATGTGAGTTATCCTCCTTAATTATTATGTGATGGTGATTAGCCGATGACATTATCACGGCGCGCTGTGCGGTTCCAAACCGGAGCGGTATCGACTCTGCGATAGGACTTAATTTTTAAGTTATAAGTCGACTGATTCAGACTGGCGGCAACGGCTGCTGTCAGTACAGCAATCAGTTCGCTGTCATCCTCCTCGGCAGCCGGAACAGCCGGAGCGGCCGGTATTGCTGCCGGAGCCGGAGCAGCTGCCTTTTCGGCAGGCTTTTTACCGGCGGTAAAAACAACACGCATCAGCTCTAAAACGCCCCAAAGAATCATCAGAACCAGGAAAACGGTACAAAGGCCGATAACGGCAACAACCGCGCCCTGTGCAAAAACATTATCCATTCTGTTTCATCCTTTCTGCCTTAAAGCGGCATAGTGCCGTGCTTTTTAGCCGGAAGCGTTTCGCGTTTGCCGGCCAGCATCAAAAGCGCTGCAATTAAACGCGGTCTGGTTGAATCCGGCTCAATCACGTCATCAACATAACCGTATTTTGCGGCTTCGTACGGATTTGCATAGGTCTCTTTAAAATCCTCCACAAATTGTGCGCGTGCCTGTGTGGGATTTTCGGCCTTTTGCATTTCTTTTCTGTATAAAATAGCAGCTGCGCCCTCGGCATGCATCACGGCAATTTCGGCTGTGGGCCATGCATAGGTCATGTCCGCCCCGATGTGCTTGCTGCCCAGTGCAATATAAGCGCTGCCGCAGGCTTTTTTCAAAACCAGGCTGATTTTGGGAACGGTCGCCTCGGCATAGGCATAAGAAAGAGCCGCAATTTTACGGGCGATACCGGCTTGTTCCTCTTCGATGGAGGCCTTAAAGCCGTCCGTATCCGTCAGTGTGATAATCGGAATATTAAAACTGTCGCAGAAGCGAACAAAGCGCGTGGCTTTTTCGGCAGCTGCACAATCCAAAAGGCTTGTTACGGCAGGCTGATTGGCAACAAAACCAACCGTGGAACCGGCCATACGCGCAAAGGCGGTCACAATGCCTTTTGCATAGAAGGGCAGAATTTCAAACACAGAGCCTGCGTCTGCAATCTCGTTGATAGCGGCCTTTACATCATAGGCAGCATCGTCTGTTACCAAGGTGTTCAGTGCCGGTGCAACGCGGTTGATGTCATCCTCACCCATAAGCGGTGCATCCTCTAAGTTGTTAGAGGGCAGATACGCTAACAGTTCGCGAACGGCGCCCAAAAGAGCCTCGTCATCCTCGCAGACAACATGGCAGCTGCCGTTTGTTTCGGCGTTTGCCATTGCGCCGCCGAGCTCCTCGGTTGTTGTGGTCTCACCGGCTTCGCCCTTAATCATGGACGGAGCGGAGAGGTAGAGCGCGGATGTTTTCTTTGTCATAAACACAAAGTCCGAAAGTGTGGCAGCCGCGGCCGCGCCGCCGGCACAGGGACCCATAACAGCCGCAATTTGCGGTACAACACCGGAGGCCAAGGCGGTTTTTTGCATAATCATCCCCATGCCTTCCAAGGCGTTTGAACCTTCCTGGATTCTGGCGCCGCCGGAATCAATCATCGAGACAATCGGCGCACCGGTTTTAACAGCCATATCAATGACCTTTGCAATTTTTTTGCCGTGTATTTCGCCCACAGAACCGCCCAAAACGGTAAAGTCCTGCGCATAAGCAAAAACAGGGCGCATGTTAACGGTTCCGTAACCGCAGATGACGCCGTCGCAGGGAGTCTCTTTTTCTACGGAAAGGGCAGAGGGACGCGCGCCTGCAAAAGCATCCAGTTCAACGAAGCTGCCTTCGTCAAAAAGCAGATTGATGCGTTCGCGTGCCGTTAATTTGCCCGCATCATGTTGTTTGGCCGTTTTTTCGGCACCGCCGCCAAGCGTGATGGCAGCACGGCGCGTTTGCAAATCGGCCAGCTTGTTGTTTGTACTCATCGTAAACCTCCTATAGAAGATACTGGAAAACTATAACACGGTTGAACGGCTTGTGTTGTTAACTAAAAAAATTAGCACGGCCGAACAATCGAAATTTCACCAAATATCATTATATCAAAATTTTTTGCAAAATACAAGAAGAAAATAGCTATTTCTTTAACATTTTTTAAAATCAGCGGTAAATTTATACATAATATAAGGAAGGGACTGTTTTCAAAGAACTTCATTTTCATTTTTGTATTTTTAGCTTCCCTTGCAGAAGGCAGC
>UQYH01000034.1 GCA_900545185.1 uncultured Eubacteriales bacterium
TGTCGTCCTCGCAAGGCGACAGCCTTCCTTCGTCCTCCGCACCGAAAATGCAAATAATTTTTCTAAATGGAAGGTCGAAGAGTTTAAATAGAGAAAATTTTTTAAAAGACAAGGCAAAAAGCAGGAGGCATACCGGCGTATAGCGCTGCTTTTTAACGCAGTATTTTAAGAAATTAGCCTATTTAAACCATATGGAGTTTGACTCCCTAATGCCTAATACTGCCCATACGTGTTACATCATATGGCGGCTTGCCCATAAACGGCTGTTCCCCGTATACACCTGCCACAAATGATTCCTGAATCTCACACGAGGGCATATAGGCGTTTACAAAGGTGCAAGCATCGTCCATAAAATCATAATCGATGTACGGATACCCAAAGGCAACGCCGACCGACTTTTCGCGCCCCAGCGTATACGCATAGCGCAGCGCCCAGAATACATCATCATAAAAACCGGGCTGACCCTTGGGACAATGAAAGGACACCAGCGCCGCATATACAATCAGGTCACTTTTGGCCGCCACATTTTGAATATCCGTAAAGTTTTCCAGCTTGCCGCGCAAATCCACTTTAGCGCCGCGCGCTTCAAAGGACTTCTTCATTGCCTCCAGCCGCGGTAAAAATTCATCGGAATGTGAATACGCAATAATGGTCACATGCTTGATGTGTTCCTTGGCAACGGGTAAAAACGATTCGGTATTGCGCACCAGGGTCACGCCCCGACGGGCAATTTCCTGCTGCACATGTGCCGTTTCGGCGCAAGCCTCCTCCATTGTCATATTCTCATCTTCCGTCTCGTCAAACAAGCCCAGCCTTTCTTTTAACGCAAGCACGCGGCGGCAGGCATCATCAATGCGTTCTTCGCTTAAGCGGCCGTCTGCCACACCCTTTTCAATAACCTCTACCGCATCAACACCCACGCCCAAAAGCACGTCATTACCGGCCTTTAACAGCTCGACATACAAATCGTCACGCTCGTAAAAGCTGGTATAACCGCCCATGGTAACATCATCGCTGATAACCACGCCCGAAAAGCCCAATTTGCCTTTTAACAGTCCGGTAATGATGTTATACGATAAGCCGGACGGCAAATATCGGCCGTTTTTCGTATCACCGTCCACCGCCGGGAACGCCGTAGCGCCGGACATGATGGTATATACCCCGGCCTCGTCAATCATGGCTTTAAAGATTTTGCCCTGCTTTTCCATCCATTCATCCACACTGCTGTTAATTTTGGCCGAAACCACATGGTTATCACGCGGATCGGAAGGCTCGCGTCCCGGAAAATGCTTGGCACAGGCCGCCACACCCTTCGACTGCATACCGCGGATAAAGGCCACCACATGGCGTGTCAGCGTTTCGGCATCGCACGAAAAGGTACGTGTAATTTCGCCGGAAAAGGGGCTGAAAAGGTCAACCACGGGCGTCCACAGCCAGCGGCAGCCCACCAGTCTGTTTTCCTGCCCGATGCAGGCGCCCAGCCGATAGCTCAATTCCTCGCTGTCCGCCGCACCGACAATCATGCCCATTGCATAGTCACTTACATCCGAATAGCTGTAAACGCCGGCCGCATCGTTGGCACACAACAGCGGATAGGTTAAAGAGGGCTTTATGCCGTCCAGCCACTTCCGATAGGTTTGGGAGGTGAAATGAAAGCTTGTATCCAAGCTGCCGTCAATGCCGTTTACATCCACATTACCATGCATCCACAGACCGCCAAACTGCTGTTTTTTCATAATCTCGGCCGCTTCCTGTGCGCCGCGTGCCTCTTTGTAGTCGCGGTCGGCACGCAGCATCAAATCAGACTGTCTGACCAGAAGCGTTTGCGCTATTTTTTCACGCAGGGTCATTGCTTTAATATCCGGTTTTTTCAAAATATTTCCTCCTTGTTGTTCAAAAAATCTATGCTGTTTTTAAGGACGTGTGGCAAAATCATTTCATTTTGCCACACGTCCTTTGGAGCTTTAGAAAAATAGTGCAGAATGAACAAACGCTTTATGCAGTCTGTGTATTTTGCTGCAGCCCCTCACTTCTAAGCAGCCTGTAAAATACGGTTGCTGCCTGTGCCCTTGTGGCAGATGCCTTGGGCATAAAGCGGCCGTCGTCCATGCCCTGCATCAGCCCTTCGGCAGCGGCCTGTGCCACAAAATCGCTTGCCCAGTCCGCAATACTTGCCTTGTCCGTATAATCCGGCAGATCGGCTTTCTGTTCTTGCAGTTTTTGCATCAGCCGTGCCGTCAGCACAATAATTTTGCACATTTCCTCGCGCGTTACCGTATCATTGGGACGAAAAGCCACATCCTGTGAGATAATCCCGTTATCAAGCGCCGTTTGAATAACGCCTGCAAACCAGTCCATCGGTTTCACATCCGAAAATGTGTTTTGATAGCTGCTTTCCGCAAGCCCTGCACTGCGGACGGCCATAGCCGCAAGCTCTGCACGGGTCACATTATTTTCGGGCATAAACAGTGTACCGTAACCGTTTAACACGCCTTCCTTTGCCATGGCGCGAACGGCTTCCTCTGCCCAGTGCCCCTCTATGTCGTTAAAGGTTTTGTCGTCATCCGGCTTGGGTGTATCGGTCGGTTTGGGGGTTTCAGTCGGTTTGGGATCGGTCGCTCCGCCGCCACCGCCGCCGGTCACACCGCCGCGGTTGCCGCTCGGGTCGTTGTCCTCTACTACGTCACCCTTTTCACGGCTGAAAACAAGCTGATCATTTTCAACATAAAACCGAATAGCCGAACCGTTTAAGAATACATTTTTAATGTTGCCGTTTGACATAACTGCAACCTGCTTAATATCCACCGCGTCATCGGCCTGCAGCTTAATGCTGCTGCCCTCCTGCTCAAACGAGAGATTCCCGACCGTTTCCGAAGCCTTTAAAACAACCTTGCCGCTTGCGTTTTTAATGTAGCTGCCGCCGTTTATAATGGCCTCTGCCACCGTGCCGTCTGCATTCTCACGCACCAAGGCAAGCTCGGCATCCGTTTCGTATTGACCAAAGGTATGCGTTGCCTCTGCTTCGTGGTCATAATCCAGCATATAATACGTATTGTTTGTTGTGCCGTCCACCGTTGAGGTAATTTTCATCGCCGTTGCATCATAGGTCGGCACGCCCAAGTCAATGCGTTCGACCGATACATCGCCCTCTGTTTTATAGGGGAACAGCACCGTATCAAACGTTTCTTTGCCCGTTACGTCCTGTTTCATGTAATAAGCGTACGGCGCTTCCTCTGCAACGCCCCACGAGAACGTATCATAGCCCATTTCCTTCACAAGCGAAGCGCCTGTATCTGCCGATACGATTTTCATATTCGCGCCGGAAGAAAAGTCAGAGTAAATCAGGTTCTTTTCGGTATCCGTTCCCATGTTGGAGGCCGCAGACATGTGCCAAAGCTGACGATAGGTGTGCGCCGTTTCATTCTCCGGCGGTGTTAACAGATCCGAAACAATCCAAAAATCGGGCTTTAACATCACAACGCTTCGTCTGTGCTTCACGCCGTCCACATGCTCATAGGTTTCGGGATCAATTGAATCATACGCACCGGAGGTCACACTGAAAAAGTCATACGCGCCGTTTGTGACCCAATTATGCTTTTTGCCTCGTTTTTCCGCTTCCGCCGTATCAATGTTATCCGTCCGCAGCAAATAGTTTTGGCTGGTGTTGTCCACCTCTACCGTGTTATGTGCCCGTGTGCTGATCATATAACGGCGGATCGGCGATGCATTGTCATAGTTATAATAACCGGGGTCAATTAAAAACGAACGGCGAAAAGCATTCACTGTCATTGAATTTGTATCGGCATGACCGTGACCGCCGAAGCCGGAGCTATCCATTAAGGTAAACATGGCATCGTCCGTCCAGTCCGAACGCATCAGCGCATACATCGGCCCTTCATACAGCCTCGATGTCCACTTAGGCATAACACCCTTGCGTCCATAGGTGTTGACAAACAAAAATTCTTCATCGGGCATCAAATCATAAAACAATTCGTTTTTCGGTGTTAAATTGCTGTTTGTCTTGCCGTTATCACCCCAGGCTATGCCGATGCCGTACGGCGCAATCAGCAGACTGTTGTAAACAGCAGCCTTGTAAAGTCGCTGCTGCACCTCCTCCGAATAATCCAAGCCGTACATTTTCAGCTTTTTCCAATACTCGGTAAAAGAGGACATAACGCTGGTGCTGTAGCCGTCCGTTGCTTCAATATAGGCGCCGTCCGCAAAGTAACTGCGCCGCACCAGATTTTCCATAACGGATTTTGAACTGAGAATCAATTCCTGCGAAACGGAAAACTCCGGCAAAAACATAGCTGCCATGCCATAGGCCTCCGATTCGTATACCTTTTGGTTCGCACCGAGATTAGCCACACGCTCATCCGTCAGATACCGTTCCAGCTCCGTCATGTTATCCCATAGATTTTTAAGAATTGCAGTGCACACATTTGCCGTCATATATCGGCTGTTCATCACGCTTTCCAGCATAGGAATCAGCGATGATTGCAGCCGCATGGCAGTTGAAAGCGCCGAAGGGTACATACCGCGCCACACGATGTCCTTCATGCCGCCGGGCGCCGAAGCCAAATCACTGTATTGAATCCATCCGCTATTGATCCATTGCGGCCCTGTGCCCTCTCCCTGCGTATCGCGGATAAAGTCCATCAAATTCCAAAGAATGGTATACGCATAGGTTTCATCACCCGTATATACATATTCGGCCGCTGTCTCTTCAAAAAATTCCATGCGGACGTGCTGCGTCATATATTCGCTCTCCGCATTTTTAACATAGTGCCAGTCGTTACCGCCGGGAATCCCGTTAAAGTTGCAGGCAACCTCCATAAAGTTATCCATGCTCGTGCCGTCCTCTGTCCAGTCTGACCCTTCCAGATAGACCAACAACTCCTTGCTTTTTGCATACGGTTCTTCCAGTTTGGCCGTTACAAGCAGCTTGGCATCTGTTACATCACACGAAGTGGAAAGCCCCGTTAAGTCAAAGTTTAAAACGGTATCGGCTGTTTTTTCGCCCTGAAATTCGCCGAACATGCGCACTTCCATTTCCTGCTCGTCACCGTAATTGCGGTAGCGGTTGCTGCCGCCGCGGATCGTCATATCGCCGCAGGCCTCAAAGGTCTGATAGCTGCCGTCCACCTTCACCAACAGCTTGGGCCGCACCGAGGGATCTGCCGATTCGCGCGAGAGGATGCGCACTGCCGTATCCTCATTATACCGTGCGCCCAGCTTATAGCTGGAATATGAACCTTTGTTGACAAAGCGCGCCTTTACGGGGATTTCATACTGCTGATAGGTATGAGAGCGAATCACGCCCAGTCCCTGATAGTTTTTGCTGTAGCGCGTGGTGTGCACACCGGTTACCATAAAGCCGTTGACAAAGCTGGGGTCACGCGCAACGCCTGTGGATAAAAAGCTCTTGGGCCGGTTGCGCATATAGGTGAGCAGCTCTTGTTTGGCCGTTTCATAGTCATTACCGTTCTTCACGGCGGCCTCAATCCCTTTCAGACCGCTGCGGCTGTAATCAAACTTGCCTTCGCTGACCCATGCACCGTTTTCCCATACGCCGAAAAATTCCGCATCGCTCATGTACTGCGGATCTTGTATTTCTTCGTCGGGCAGCACCGTAAATGTAAGCTCCTTGGTTTTCACCGCACTGCCGTATACAATCACAGCTTTCATGGTCACGGTTTGCGGACTGCCGTCCCACCGCTCGCGAATGACGCGGCCGCTGTTTGTGATAACGTTTTCGTTGCTGCTCTGCCACAGGTATGTGCTGCCGTACGGGCCGCCGGAGGGCAGGCTTAAGCTGCTTGTCACCTGCGTGGGGTCAGAATCCGTAAAGCTGAAAAACGTGAAGTTGTCCAGGGTTAAAAATGCCGCATCCTGTTCTGCCACCGTTTCATCGGCTCCGTAAATCGGCATAATCGTAAAGGTAAACGTCTTTTGCTGTCTGAAAATACCGTAACGGAGTGTTGCCGTTATCGTCACCTGCGGCTCAAACCCCAAATCCTGCGGACGGTTCACCTTACCATCCGCCGTAACAAGGCTTTCGTCCGAGCTTTCCCAGGTGATGGATGAACCGTATCGTCCTTCCGTTATCAAATTCAAATCCGCATTCAGCTTACCGGCTGCCGGGGCAGGATAGATGCCGCGGATCATATCCTCCGTCAGCCATTCGGCATCATAGCCGGGACGCATCCAGTCTGTCGGCTGCGCCTTAAAGGCACGTACATCCGAAAAATAAAATTTAAAAAAGTTTGTACCGCCGATGTCGGCGTTGTAGCTTAAAAGCCCGGTACAGCCGATACTGTACGGATACAGCTCTCTTGCCACACATTCTCCGTTCATCCAAACCGAAAACCTGCCGCTCACGCTGTCCGAGAGCACGGTTTGCCGAATGGTGCCCGTAAAAGGCTTGGTCAGGGTTTCTGCCACACTGCCGTCTGCTGTGCGGTGCTTTATGTTAAAACGACCGTCACTGTTCCAGGTAATCATGGTCACAACGCCGCTGCTGCCGCGGAAATACTGCGTCATCGCACCGCTGCCCTCGCGCTTTATCATAAAGCTTGCGGCCGCTAAGTCACCGATGTTTTCTTTAGAAGGCTGAAAATACAGCGTTACATTGGTATTGGGAACAGAGTTTGCCAGAGGAATAAATTCGTTGGCATTTCTGCACACCTCTACCCAGCCGTCATGCTCTTCTATGTAGCCATTCCAGCCGCGTGTGCTGGCGTGCGGCGCAATGTTATAATCCAAATTGTTGTCGTACGGATTAATATAGTTTCGCTCGCCGTCACCGTCTATTTCGGGAATGTGCTTGGTAAACGGCTCCAAATGTACAAGCTCCAGCTCTGTCAGTTCGGGAAACTCGGCCACATTTTGGTCAAGAGGTACAACCCCGAAGGTAAAGCTTTTACTCAGGCTGAAATCGCCGTTTGTCACGGTGGCCGTCAGCGTTACATAAATATCCTCACTGCCGTCCTGCGGGCGGGATACTGTTCCGTCCGCTGCAATCAGCGTTTCGTTGGAGGATTGCCAACGGATGGTGCTGCCGTGCGGTGCCGTGGTATATAAATGTAAGCTGTCGGTTAAAAGCCCCTCTGAGGGCATGGGCGTACGCAAAAGACTGTCTCGCGTTAAGGCGTCAAAATCGGCGCGCAGCACCTCCAAATCACCGTCGCCGCCGCGCAAAACGGTTGTCTGATAGGTTTTGGTGGCAGTCGCTTCGCCGGAGGTAAAGGTTGCCGTCAGTGTCACGGGCGTATTCTCCGCACCTCTTGTTACCGTACCGTCTGCCGCTATCACATCGGGCGCAGAGCTTACCCAGCGGATAATGCTGCCGCGATCTCCCTTGGCCGGCAAAGTCAAATTACCGGCAATCATGCCTTCGCTTAACTCAGCCGAGCCGAATAAGCGGCTATCTGTCAACTCCTCGCTGTCGTAACGTACGGTGCGTTCGTCATCCATGCCGCAATAATAAAATTTAAAATTATCAACCGTGATAGAGGCCGCCCGGCTCTCCATAAAAAAGTATAAATGCGAAACACCGCCGGGATTGACGGCTGCATCCTCCAGCACCAATTTGTTGTTCAGCAAAAAGTCGGCACGTCCGTTATCGGTATCAATTACCATAGTGACTTTAAGCTTTTTTTGTCCGTCAAACTCCGTTACATAAAAGTTCTGCGGTGTATATACGTCTCCCTCCACCGTATAGATCGCAACACGGTTATCCATCCAGCGGATGTCTGTATGACGGTTTTGCGTACCGTTCGGCCAGATTAAAATATTGCTGCCGACCGCCTCGCGTCCCAGCGTAAACTCAAAGCCCAGCTTGCCGCCGACGGTTGTTCTTTCATCATTTAAGTACACACGCGCACAGGTGATACCTGCATCGCTTGTGTTGGATACAATTTTCAGCACGCCGTCCTCTGCGTGCACAATGCCGTTCGGGCCGTTGTTTAAGGTAATGCGGCTGCCCAGCTCGTCAAACGGCTCGCGATACATAATCTTGCCGGGAGCCGGTACGCCGTCAACCGCCATTCCTGCCGCGGGGATTTTATACGGCCCGAAGGTAACTGTCTGTTCTGCGGCGCCCTCGGCCGATACATGCGCCGTGGCTGAAAGATTTGTTTCGGTTTCGGCTCGTTCAATATAACCCGTTGTCACATCCAGCACATCGGGTGATGCTGTCTCCCACGTGATGCTGCTGCCGAACTGACCTGTTTGCGGAAGCGATAAATCGTCCACCATATAGCCGCTTTCGGTCAGCGGTACCTGCAAAATGCCTGTGCTTTGCAGATATTCGCAGTCCTTCGTTACTTGCTGCGCCGGATCAAGCCCCTTGGCCACGGGCACATAGTAATAAAAGTCCTTAACGTAAATTGTCGCGTTTTGGCTGTGCGTTGTCAGCTCCACGGCATCCGTTTCCAGCTTGCTGCTGTCCGTCACATTCCAGGTGCCGACCTTTTTCCGATTCGCCCAACCCGTAATTTCTCCGGTTTGACTGTTGTGATAAAAAACGGCATCCAAATTTGTTTTGGTGCCAAAATCCGCTTCGGCAAAATATTCGTTGCCGTTGCCCGGCACACCAACGCTGAATTTACCGGCGCTGGCCACCCACTGAAGGGAAAAATTGTTAATGTAAATACGCATGCTGTCGCTGCCCGTAAGCGAGCGCGAAAGCTTAAAGCGCATGACCCAGTCGCCCTTTGCCTTTTCATTCAAATGCAAATATGTTCTGGTAAAGCTTTTGGCTCCGGCATCAATTTTCACCCTACCGCCATCCATGCTGAGCGTCGGTGCGGCGCTTGCCTGTACGTCAATCCACGAGGGCACGTTGCTGCCCGAAAAATCGGCACGCAGCTTTTCCTCCGCAACCTCCGGCATAAAGTCGTCCGTCGGCTCCTCTGCACCCTCTAAAAGGCCGTAGGTCAGCTCTTTTACATAAATCACCGTGCCGGCGGCATGGGTTGTAACCTCGGCCACCGAGGTCACAAATGAGTTGCTCTCTATCCCCGTCCAGGTCTTAACAAGTTTATCATTCACCCAAACAGAAAGGCTTTGCGCCGCTTCATCACGGCAGATTACCGCATGCATCGCTGTTTGCGTGTTATAGTCATTCTCCGAAAAATATTCGGCGCTGCTGCCCGGCGCCGTTACGCTGAACTGCTTGGGGCTGGCCGCCCATTGCAGCTGAAACGAGCCGATGTAAATACGCGCAATGTCGCTTGCCGGTGTTTTGCGTTCCAAATCAAAATCTAAAATCCAGCTGCCCGCAAGATTTTCACCCAGCCCAAAATTGGTTCTGGTAAAACCCTTGGTGCCGCTGTCTATCGTAAGCCGTCCGTCTGCTTGCGAAAGGGCAGGCGTACCTGCTTCGGGCTGTATCCATTCGAGTACGGTATCTTGGTTAAATGTTTCGTTTATAATCACCGTTTGCATGGTCGGCGGCGCATCGGCCGAGACCGGTAAAAAAGAAAACAGCGGCAAAAGCAGCGTCATCATAACGCCAATAGCCGCAAACGGCTTTATTTTTGTATATATTTTCATCGCGAGATTCCTCCAACACAAATGAAACCGCGCCGATTAAGGGGCTTTTGTACCCCTTAATCGGGCTTGATTGGTTGTTTACTGTACGCTTGCACCGGCGTACAGCGGTTTTAAGGTTTTAAAGCTGTCCCAAACAAAAAGCTTTGCGCTGTCTGCACCGCCGGGCAGCGCTTTGGTGATGGTATAGGTTTTGCCTGCCGGAATTTTAAAGGCTGTGCGGCGTATGCTGCTGACCTTTCCGTTTTGGTAGCCGACCAGCACTGCCGTGCCGACCTTTCCGTTTTGGGATGAAAAGCTGTAGCTGCGATCCGTCTCAACCGCACTGTCGCTGACCACTTGGGGTGTGTATAAGCGGAAATCCTCTAAGTAATACACAGGTGCTTCGGTTCTGCCGCTTCCGGGCTGAATCCAAAAATCCAGTTCCTTCACGGCGCCGTTATCGTTATCGGCCGTAGCCGCCAGTTCATAGGTATGTGCCAAAGCGCCGTTTAGATAAACCGAAAATGTTCCGGCTGTTGCCTTGCGCACGGCCGTAATTCGCAGGCGGCTGTCCGAATTTGCATACTGCTTTAAGTCTGTGGTTGCTTCGTCCGTTAGCTGAACAGAGTTTGTCTCATCCGGCGAGTAGCTTACCTGAACGGTTTTGCTTTTGCCCTCCTTACCCAAAGAGAAATATGCTCTGAAATTGTTATTTTTGCCCGTGCTTATCGGTGCATACAGGGTCATATCAAACACATAGTCCTTACCGGCTGTCTGATCATACATATGATTCCAGACGGCCGACCAGCAATGGCTGCTGCCTGTCGGGTTTGTCGCCTTAAGCATACCGTTTTCAACACTGAGCTGAATATTGGCCTGATTCCCCATACCGCTCGGAACAGCCGTGACGGAGGAATCGAAGAATATGTTGTTAATGGTTTGGCCGCCGTCAAAGGTTAAGTCGGAGGGGATGCTGTAAAAGGCAATATCTTCAAGATAATATGTCATATTTCTTGCCGTAAACAGGCTGATATAGCTGACCGGCTTTTTTTGCAGCACCGGATTTTTACCGTCAAAATCGTACAACTCGCCGTTTAACCACACGCGGCCGATGGTGTTGGCGCTGTCGTACTCCACCGTTACCGTAACCTTGTTCACCCTTCTGGCCCACGAACGTGCACCGGTGGAAGTTGTATAAATCATAAAATAATACTCGTTAGAAGGGCTTAGATTACCGTTCCAGCGCAGATCCATAATGCGGTCGTCCAGCTGCATAACGGCACAGCCTGTTTGGTCACCCTCATAGCTTAAGGTGTATTGCAGCACCATTTTATCGGTAGACATGGGTTTTTTATTTTCGTTGATGTAAATTTTGGTTGCACGGTTTATATCATAATCATTTGTGCCGCTCAGTTCAATGCGACCCTTTTCCTGATTGTACGTACCGTTGGCGCCCAACACAATACGGCTGTTTTGCTCACCCGTAAAATCATCCTCATACAGCTTTGTCACCAGCTCACCCACCAGCGAATCCGCACCGGAGAAGGAAACCTCAAGTGCCGAGGCTGTAACGGACAGCATACCGAAAACCATACATGCTGCCGTCAGCACTGCTAAAAGTTTTGTCTTTTTACCCATTGTTGTAAACCACCTTTCTATATTGTAAAATATTAATCCTCAATAATAACAAGTGCCTGCACATCGTTGGCGGAAACCAGCGCAAAAGCCTTGGAGGCGTCGCTGCCTGCATAGCGCGAGGTTACAACATCCTCAATTGCGCCGGGCTTAATCCACCCTGCGGCCCGATTGTACAGATACACCGGCGGTCCGTCCTGCTTATTGATTTTCAATGCATAAGAAAGCAGCGAGCTGCCGCCGTCCTGTGCAAACGAAAGCGTCACCTTATCAATATATCCGTTGGAGTAATAATCAAAGGTATCGCACACAGCGTCATAAATCAAACCGAACATGGCCGTTTCGGCGCCGTCTGTATAAATGGTGTCCGTAAACTCGTTTTTCAGTCCCTGCACAGAGCACAGCTTTTTAATGGCATTTACGCGGCCGAAGCCATCCTTGTTATAGCGAATTAAATCGCCCTTGCGCAGTGTTTGCGCCGCTTCGTATGCATCGCCGGAGGAGGCCGTTACCTCTTCTTTTTGCGTGCTGCCGTTTAAAAGCGTTATTTTATAAACGCTCGACCCGGCATCCTCACGGATGCTGCCCTCAATTTGGGAAACACTGCCCACAATGCACACATCATCCGTTGCAGTCGGCACAGGCGCTGCCGAACCATCCATAGCTGCTTTAATCATCAGCACATCCATCGGCTGCACCTCGGTCGATTCGTAGGAGGAATCGGCAAAGAAAACCCTCCCGAACACACGGCAGTTTTCCTGTTCGTCCGTCAGCTTCACCTGCACCAGGTAATCCGATTCATCACTGCCGCTTTTTTGCGGTACGCATACAAAGGTTGTGTTCTCATCCGTCACATAACCGCGGGTTACGGTTTCGCCGCCAAATGTCATAATATCGGCATTAAAGGTATAGTTAATGTTGCCGCGGCCGGATACCGCCTCATATAGCAGTTCTGTGACCTTACCGCTGCTGTTGACCTTAACCGCCATCAGCGAATCGCGCAGAGAGCGTAAATCCACCTCGCTGCTTTTATATGATGTACCGTTTATTTTCACCTTGTCGGCACAATCCATAATTACCGGGTCGTTGTTTTGGAAATAGTACGAAATGGTTTCTTTATCGCCGCTTTTTTTCACTTCCTTTTGCGGAGAAGCGGCGTAAACCAGCTTAAGCTGCACCGTGCCCGAAAGGCCGTTTGTTTGCTGCGCGTCCATGCAGTAGCCGTACACGTAGCCCTCATTGCCGCGGCTGCCGCTGCTGCCGACCAAGCGGCCGCGATAGTCCAGTAAAAAGGCGCCCGTATCGCCCACCTTTAAATTGCTGCCGATTTGCATGCTTGCCGCGTACGAAAAGTCGTAGCGCGTGCCGTCTATCACAACGTAATCCTCGCCCAGCTCTTCAATTTTGCCTTCCACGCTCTTTTTGCTGTAAACCGCGCTGATATATCTAAGGTCGCGGCTGGCCGTCACCGTCAGCACACCGCCCGAGGCAACATCCTTAATTTCCAGATTGTTGCCCTCTGCATCCATCAGCAAAACGGTTTTGTCCTCGTCCTCAAAGTCCAGCTTTACGCCGCTTCGACCGCGATAGTCGGCCGCACGGTCGAAATACACCATACCGCTCGATTGATTGACGCGGCCGACAATAAAGCTTTCGCTTTCCTCGGTAAAAATCACGTCAACGCTGCCGTCGCCGTCATTATCCAAAAGTCTGTAAGTCCCTTCGCCTATGGCTGCAAAGCTATCGGCCTTGCGGTTGTTGTACAGATAGGTCACATTTGCGTCCACCGGCACGGACACTTCTTTTTCATTTTCGTTTTCGTAATAAAAGCGTCCGCCCTCCGGGCGTGATGTTTTGGCATCAGCCGTTTTCACGCTGTTTGTTCCGGAAGGATATGCCACATTTACAATGCGCTGCATGCCGTCTTCTTCCGTTACATACACCTCGGCATAATATCCGACCCGAAGCGGCACATCGGTTTTGCAAAGTGCGCCGCCGATCAGTGCACGTCCCTTATCAAGAGAGGGTGCCGCCGCCGTAAGGCTTGATTCGTGCGTTTCCGTCACAATGCCATACAGCTTGTTAAGCTCCTTGTGGGCATCCAAAATCGCACCCAAAGTTTCTTCGCTTTTGGTATATACATCACCTGCATAATTTTCAAACGGAACCACATCCAGCGCGTTGTAAACCATTTGCGCTACATCGCCGCGCAGCAATGTACTGCCCGTTTGGCTTAATCCTTTTAAAAGCCCCAGGCTCGAACCGACGACGGTGTATCCGCCGGGATAACCGCCCTGTGCTTCGGCACGCGGCGCATATCCCAAGCAGCCCACAAGAATTTTTAAGCCCTGTTCGGGTGTCACCGCTTCTTCCGGTGCAAAGCCGCCATCCCCCATGCCGCTGATAATACCCATGGCGCTCATTTGCGAAATATAGCCGCAGGCCCAATGCTCTGACGCTACATCGGAAAAGGCCGATTCGCACTGCATATCGCCCAGCCGCAAAAGCCGCGCCGCAATGGCTGCAAACTCGGCACGCGTAACCGCCGCATCCTGCCGATAGTCTCCGTTTTCATCTGCCGTCATAATGCCCAGTCCGTCCAGCCGCTGCCAAGCCCGTTCGGTGGCCGCGCAAACCGGCAAGCTCATAACAAGCAGCATCACCGCCAGGCAAACAGCCGCCGTTTTCTTTAACTGACCCATTGTGTATCACGCCTCATTTCTCTTGGTTAAAATCCCCGTTTTTCGGGCATCAAGAGGGGCTTTTCCCCCTCCCGATGCCGCAATCCGATGCCGGACTTTTATTTGCCGAGCACCGAAAGATATTTTGTGTATGCATCCTGTTCAATGGCAATATATTCTTCAATGCCAAGCTCTTTCATACGGTTTTTAAAGGTCTCAAACTCTGCATCAATATCGCCGCCGACCAAAATCCAGCTTTGAATGGTTTCCGAAACATAGGTGTCGATCTGTGTTTTTAAGTTTGCCTTACGTTCCTCCTGATCATCGCTGTATGCCATCATCGGCTTTTCAAACAGTTCGGGGATGTAGTGCTGTTCTTCATATAAGTTCATAGCATCCAGCGCTTCGGGCAATACCCATTGCGATTCGTAGCCGAAGTCCTGCGGAAAACCAAAGTTAACCGAATGACGCATATAAGCGTTATAGGTGTTGGCTGCCACTTCCTTGTTCTTTAAAACGCTCTCTTTCACAACCTCTTTGCCGTCTACCATGTCATAATCCTGGCCTTCAATGCCGAAGTTTGCCAGGCGGATGCCGTCCTCTGACCACCAGAAGTCGAAATATTTCATCGTTAATTCGGGGTTTTTGTTCATAGAGGAAATCGCCCAGCCCTCACCCGTGGTTTCGGCACGACGGTCAAACACGCGGCGAACGCCCTTTGTGTTGGCCGGCGGCGCCATGGCAACCATTTTGTAACCGGGAACAGATTCCCCATACTGGTTGTTTGTGTTCAGTGTGCTGCCAAACCAGTTGTTTGTGATGCCGCCCAAATTGTTAGAGCAAAAATAGGTTCTTGCGTCCTTACGGGTAAACACTTCGGGGTCAATCAGCTTTTCATCATACCATTTTTTAACTTCCTTCATGGCAGTTTTAAAATCATCCTCCATGGGGCAGAAAACAGCCTTGCCGTTTTCATAATGGAAGTCGCTGCCGGAGTTAAACAGCCATAAAAGCGGCTCTATGGTGTTTTGTCTGTCAAAATAGGCAATTTCATCCGCCTGACCGTTTCCGTTCGGGTCGCCGTCACGGAAGGCCTTCATCACTTCGTAAAATTCGTCCACCGTTTCGGGCGCAGATTTACCGACCTTATCCAGCCAGTCCTGACGGATACACCAGCCGACAGAGGTTGACCCTGCCTGACCGCAGGGAATAAAATACACGCTGCCGTTGCCTGCCGTCGCAAAGTTCTTCATGGTGGGATGTTCTTCATAATACTTGTTTAAGTTCGGGGCGTTGTCTTTCATTAAATCGTTTAAAGAAATTAACGCACCCTGCATGCCGTACTTGGTAAAATTCACACGCCGCCAGTCATAAATAACATCCGGAATGTTTTTCGCCGCAACGGCCAGCGCCAACGCCTGATCCATATCCGTTACGTTTTGCGAAAGAGTGGGAACAAGCTTAACATTGGTCATTCGGTAAGCCTCTTCAAACACATTGTTGGTTTCATAGCCCTCTTTTTGTCTTGCAAACAGCGTCATGGTTACGGGTTCGTCACTCAGCTTATGCGTCAGCTTCATGTTTTCATCCGTTGTTGTCGTTTGCGATTTTTTACCGCAGCCGGCAGACCCCAAAAGCGCCGCAACACACAATACGGCTGCCGCCGCACGCCACATTTTTTTCATACAATAACACTCTCCTTTAATTGTTTTAAAATACATATCAGCCCTTAACGGCGCCGATCATAATACCCTTTTCAAAATATTTCTGCACAAACGGATAAGCAATCATCATGGGGATGATGGAAACCATAATCACCGCATAGGTAATCATTTGCAGCGAAGAATCAATCATCTGCTCGCCGCCCACACTCAGCTGGAATGTAACATCCACCGTAATGCGCTTTAAGATAACCTGCAAAGGCTGCAACGCTTCGTTTTGCAAAAGCACCATAGCCCAAAAATAAGAATTCCAGCGTCCCACGCCGTACATAAGCCCGACGGTTGCAATGGCCGCTCTTGAAAGCGGCAGCACAATTTTCCAAAGCACCTGCCACTGGTTGGCGCCGTCAATAATGGCCGCCTCTTCAAGCGAATCGGGAATAGACTGGAAAAACGTGCGCATAATAATGACATACATGCTGGCGCAGCCTGCACCGAGGATGATGGCAAGACGCGTATTTAAAAGCCCCAGCTGCACATAATTTAAATAGTTCGGCACCGTACCGGCATTAAAGAACAGCGCAATCAATACCATAACCAGCAAAAACTTTTTGCCGATCAGTTTTTTACGCGAAAGAGGATACGCGCCGAATATGGTTAAAAGCAAATTCACCGCAACACCCACTACCGTATAATAAATGGAGTTGGCATACCCTACCCAAATATCCTTTTTGGCAAACACGGCGCGATACGCACCGATCGATACGTCCTTGGGCAGCAAAATGACACGACCCGATGCAACCGCTTCTGCCGAGCTGAATGAAGCCGACAGCACATAAATAATCGGATATAAGCAAATCAGCGCAAACACCAAAAGCAAAAAGCCGTTAATGACGTAAAAAACCTTTTCTCCCTTTGTCTCTCTCATCTATGCCACCCCCTTAAAATGCGGAATATTCCGAAACGCGCTTGCTGAAGGTGTTGGAAGCCAGCACAAGCACCAGTCCGACAACCGAATCAAACAAACCGACGGCCGTTGCCACGCCGTAATTACCCTCGGTTAAACCGGCACGATAGACGTAGGTTGAAATAACATCCGCCGTTTCGTAGGTTGAAGGCTGATACAGCAAAATAATAGATTCGTAGCTGACGTTAAACATGCTGCCAACGCTTAAAATCAACATGACCATAACCGTCGGCATAATGCCCGGTATGGTAATATGCCACAGCTGCCGCAGTTTGCCGCCGCCGTCAATCATGCAGGCCTCATACAGCTGCGAGTCGATGGCAGAAAGCGCCGCCACATAAATAATGGCATCGTAACCGCAGTTTTTCCAAATACGCATCAGCACGTAAATCGTCCTGAAATATTCGGGCTTTGATAAAAAGTAAACCCGTTCGCCGCCGAATTTGGCAATTAACGCATTCACAACACCGGTCGTCGGCGAAAGCATGTTAACAATCATACCGCAGGCCACAACAGCCGATATAAAATACGGTGCATACATAAGGGTTTGCAGCGTTTTTTTATACGTGCGGTTTCTCACCTCGTTCAGCATCAGCGCCAACAAAATAGAGGCCGGGAAGTTAAAAATCATACCGTAAATACCAATTAAAACCGTGTTGCGGATTAACCGCAGGCAATACGGCCCGGTTAAAAACGCCTTAAAGTTATCAAGACCCACCCAAGGACTTTTGGTAATGCCCTGAAACAAATTGTAGTTTTTAAAGGCAATCACAAGACCGCCCATAGGCTTATAAATAAACAGTATGTACCAAAGCACAAACGGGATTAACATAATATACAAAATATAATCCCGCCGCAAAACAGCCGCTGTTTTTAAAAGCCTGCCTTCCTCCTTAACCTTTGCCTGCTGCTTCAGGCTTGTTTTTGTGTTCATTTGCATTACCGCCCTTTACCATAGCATTATAATTTCAACAAATTTAAGCGACCAAAGAACCGATTCTTCGTCATCTTGCATATTTAATTATAGCAAACCCGTGCAGCGTTGGTAAATATCTAATTTTTGATATTCATGACTAAAAATATGCATTTGGCTTTTGCACCCTTGATTTTTTACCAAAAAGCAACTATAATAAAACTATCCTGCATATTGGATGGGAAAGCCGCGACAGACGGGAGAGATACACACATGAAGCATGGGAGACTGTATAAAAATATACGGATTGTCTTATCTGTTTTAATTTTCGGCATTATTTTGGTGCTGACCGTATTAATCGGATACAGCAGTTATAAAGAACAATTGAATGCCGCTCAAAGCACACAGAAAAATATTTTACTGAACGTCCAAATGCAGGCCGATAACAACCTGGATATTTGCTTTAAGCTGGCCGAGCAAATGACAATGGACAAAGACATCCTTTCCTATATAAACAGCGATGATGTGGATTATTATAATTTGCTGCAGGTGCAAAATGTGATTGGCCAAAGCAGCTTACTGACACAGCGCCTGGGCTGCATTTGGGGCATGTTTAAGGATGGCTCGGAGCATTATGTAACCACGCAGGGCATTTTAAGCTTTCAGGATTTAATGCAAATGGGTGTGTTCAGCCGCGACATTGCCGCCGATATGACCGACATTCCCGAAGCGCGGTTTGATAACGACTATTTTTCGGCATATGAATATGCCGGCAACAACCCCAATTACGTCAGCTTTGTGTTAAAAAGAGTGCAGCCGCAGGGCGAACGGAAAGCGGTATATCTTTTTGTTGTGCTGAACATTAACCAAATTACGAGAGCCATAAATGATTTTGATATAAACCGTTTTGCCATTCGAAGCGGTGATACGCTGATATACGGTACCGATATTCCGACGGACGCAGCACAAACCGAATATTCGAGCACTGTCTCGAATTTGACGTATTCGTACGGTTCGGCCTACCATATCTCTGTTTTCAGCATGCTGACCCTTGTGTTTGTTCTGATTTTATTTTCCTTATTGGGCGTTTTTGCCATTCGTGTTTTATCCGATTTAATTTATCGGCCCGTGCGCAGCATGATTGAAAAGCTTTCGGATGATACGGACGGCACGCACGAAGCCGAATGGGAGGAAACGGAATTTATCAGCAAGCGTTTTGAATTGGTTGAAACCTATAACCGCAAGCTGAACACCGAGCTGTCTTTAATGAAGGAAAATGCCAAAAACGACTTTTTGCGGAATCTCCTCTTTTTTGACAACAGCCAAAGCGAGGTATGGCAAAAAAATGAAAAATATTTAGACTGTCCGCTTTTAATCGCCGTTTTAGAGCTTTTCCCTGCCTTAAACGTCAGCATTGTGGAGGTTGCGCAGTCTGTGGAAGGCTTTTTGGAAAAAACGCTGGCCGTTGCCGTCAGTTCGTCTCGTATTGCCCTGATTACGCAAAACATTAACATGACGGCCTTTTCTGCCGCCTTAATGAGCTTGGGGACCTGCTATTGGGAAAGCACGACATGAACATGGACTTTATGGCATGGTTCTCCTTGTACCGTGCAACGGGAGAATCGGTTTTTGTCCCG
>UQYH01000035.1 GCA_900545185.1 uncultured Eubacteriales bacterium
TAATTTCATACTTTAGCATGATGACAAAACGAAAAATGTATGGTATAATAAACACAAAGTAAGTTCAAAAGCCTAAACGGCTTTTGTGCCGAGGTGTTTATTGTATCGGTGTGAAGCAAGCCGATTGGCGGCTTGCCTGTATGATATAATAAATGCAGTATACGGTTAAGAGCCAATAACCGCAGCTTGGTAAACAAATGAAATGTGATAAAAATTTTTATGGGAGGACAAAACCACTATGAAGAAAAGATTTTTAAGTCTGCTTACGGTCTTTGCAATGTGTTTTTCTTTGCTGCCCGGACTGGTGCTGGCAGAGGACGGCGAGGTCGGTTATGCTGCCGAAGCCGGAGAAACGCAGGATGCGGTTGCAATGGATTCTGACGGTAAGTATTACAGCGATATACAAAGCGCTGTTAAAGGGGCGGCCGACGGCAGCAAGATTACGGTGATTGCGGAGAGAAATCAGTTGTCCCTGCCGGACGGTATTTATGTAAACACCGGAAGCGAGGGGCTTACTCTTGATTTGGACGGTCACAGCCTGGGCGGATATTCCCTTAATGTGGGCGGTTCTTCGAGCACAGGTAAGCTGACCGTTATTGACAGCAGCGGCGGAAACGGCGCTGTCGGACTAACAGTACGCAATGGCGGAACGGTTATTTTTGAATCGGAGAACGTGAACACCGCTCTTTTACAGCTGCAGGTTTACGGCGGAGATGTTATGCTGCGCGGCGGTCACATTGACCGGTGGGAGCTTTACAATAATGTCAAACTGTCCGATTTGATTCCGAGCGGCGAAGGGTATGCATATCGTTTCTATCGCGGCGTCAATTATCTCGGAAACTGGGTTCCGCTTGCGGATGCACAAAATAACACGGTAGGCACAACGTTTGGGCTTGCTGTGATGAAATGTGAGCATGCAGGCGCTGACGCAGACAATCATTGCTTATACTGCGGTCAGACAGTTGTGGCCAAAAACGGTGACAGCAAGTATTATACGGATATGAAAGACGCGATTAATGGCGCGAACGCAAATGATACCATTACGATGCTGAAAGAAATTGATATAGATTACGGCGTACGAATCGAAAAAGACCTTACCATTGACTTGGGCGGTCACAATATAGATGGTAATATTACCATTTGTTCCGGCAACACATTAAAGCTTAACGGACAAGGAACAGTCACGGTTGTGCAAAGCGGAACAAGTGAGGACAGCGTTGTCGGCGGTGCGCTGGACATGTTGAGTGACGATGTCATCGTGGGCAAGCTGGTTGTTCAACAAAGCCCCACACCGGAAATGAATTTGAGTAAAGGGACATTTTATGACATTACTTTGACCGATAATCTCGAAGGCAGCCTGACAGTCAATCAGCTTTTGGCAAACGGTTACGCCTTTGCATATCCTGACGGAAGGGTGGCAAACGGAAATGTTCGTCGGCTTATCGGTACTGTTAAGATTGTTGCGCACGTGCACGACACATCAAGCGGTTCGTGCGATTGCGGCTATACCTGCGACCATGCAAACGGCTTTACGGATGACGGCAAGTGCCCCGACTGCGGCTTGCAGTGTCCGGCAAGCGTGGTTGACAAAACAGGCGCTGTCACATATTACGCAAACCTACAGGATGCTATTAAAGCGCACAATGCACTCGCGAACGATGTGGTTATGCTTCTTACTGACGCAGGCGGCAGCTATACCGTTGGCGAACGCCAGCTGAGAATCAATCTGAACGGCCATACCGTGCAGTCGCTTCTTATTACCGGCAGCGGCAGTCTTGCACTGCAAGGCCTTACGGGCAAGATACAAAACCTCACCTTTAACGGAGCCGAAGCAAAATTTGCCTCAGGCACATGGCCTGTTTTGGATCAGATAACCATTTCGGGCGGCGCAAGCTGGAGCAGTATTCTGCCCGACAGCAATAACTACGAGCAAGACGGCAACTACTACGGTTATCAGGTATACAGGGATAATGGTACACACAAGTGGTACGACAGAAACACTGCGGAGGCTTGTGCCGAAGAAAATGGTACGGTTATCAAAAATGTCAAAATACAGTCTCTGCCTATAGTGGGAAAATATACGCTTATGGTCAACGGTGAGGCGGTTGTGCATAGGCATGCCGTCAGCAACAAAGCCAGCCTCAAATTCACCGTCAAGGCTGATACCTCCGACGCCAGTTGTACGTTTTACCGGCAAAACAGAAGCGGAGACGTATTGCCGCAGCCGCTGGAACGTTACAGCAACGGTTGCTATGAAGACAACAACGGGTATGGCGGTTGGACTTTCGGCGCCGGTACGTACCGGGTTTGGGCGGTTTTACAAAAGGACGGCTACGAATGTAAGACCGAGGTATTTGACATCGTATCCAAGTCGGATTTTAGTAATGCGGTCATTCAATTGAAAGAGTCTGACTTTACATACACGCCCCTATCGGATGGCGATGCTGAAGAATTTAAGCCGGAAATCGAATCGGTCACGCTTGACGGCAAAACCCTAGACGCAAGCGAGTATGACATCGGCGGTGAGATAGCGGGTACGGACGCGAGAGGCTATACCCTTACAATCACCGCTAAAAAAGACAGCGGCTATATAGGCACCGGATTCAAAACCTGGACAATTAAGCCGTGTGTGCTGAGTGATGTTGAGACATGTATCGATGTCAAAAACTATGACGGTACAAAGGAGATTACAGAAGACAATATCGGAAAAAATGTTGTGCCGCCGCATTTTTATTATAACGGCTGCCCTGCGGGCGGTATTGAACTTAAATACGGCGAGGATTACAGCCTTAGCGAAGTGAAATCAAATTTTTCAAAACCCGATGCCGGAGAATACGGTACTGTGTCCTTCGAGGTTCAGTTGAAGAACAGCAACTATACCTTCGAGGATGAAGAAGGTAACAAAACGACAAGCAAAACCGTTGAAAAAGTCATGTGCATCGGCAAAGCCGCTCTGCCGACGGGCTATGAACCCGATAACGGCGGACTGATTGTCAGAAACGGCTTTGCGCACACATACACATATGATGTTTCGCAGCTTTTGAAAGAACTGCCGAACGGATTGAATTACGGAACAACGCGTTATGCGCTGGAGAGCATAGGCAGTGTAGACAACGGATACATTGAGGACGACACTGTAAGCATTAGCGAAAACGGCAAGCTGACGGTTCCTGTCAAAGCGGTTTACACAGAAGAGGCCAATGCCGAAATCGCCATCGTTACGGTAAAGGTAACAATGCAGAACTACTCCGATATTACGATTCCCGTAACGGTATATGCGAGAAATCGGCTTGTGCTGACAGGCGAACCTATTCTTAGCAGAGACGCAATCACCTACGGCGAGCCGATTAGCAGCATCGGATTGTCCGGCACGATGCATGATGATACAAATAATGTTGATGTTCAAGGTACGTTTGCATGGAACGCTCCCGATACAGCTCCCGATGCGGGCGATTATGAGGCAGAGTGGACATTCACCCCGACGGGAAATAATGCATATATGTATGTACAGGCAACAGGCAAGGCGATAATTACTGTAAATAAAGCGGCTGTTCCTGATGATAAGATAACAGCGCGCCCTGAGAAAGTTGACGGTCTTGTATACGATGATGACACACCTTTGGTTCTTCACACAGAAGGCCGTGTTGCGGACGGATATGGCACAATGAAGTACACGACAGTCAATCCCGAAACTGCCGCTGATGGAGATTGGCAGGATACACCGATTTCTGCCCGTAATGCCGGTGATTATATAATATACTATAAGGTGTTCGGTGATGAAAACCACCTTGATTCGGCTTACGGCGAGATAAAGTGCGGCATTGCAAAGTATAAGCTTACGTACAGCGTTGTGTGCTCGTCCAAGGTTTACGACGGCACGACTGCCGGCGATCCCAAGAAAGTAGATAACGTAACGTTCTACAGCGATGCTGACAGTTCAAAGGAAATTACCGGTTTCGTGAACGGCACCGACTACACGGTGGATAAAATCGAATATAAGAGTGCAAACGTCGGCGGAAATCTGGGTACTTTGCCTGTTGATGCGACAGCAACACTCAGCCTCTTGGACGATACCGCAATCAATTACACACTGACTGACGGTACGGCCTCCGGTCTCATTACCCCGGCACCCTTTACCGATATCGACTTCAACAGCTACATCTTCGAGATTTGCTACGGCGAAACCACCCCCAGATCCGCTACTCTCTCCTATTTCGGCGCACCGGACAAACTGAACTACAAAATCTATTCCGATATGGTTGTCAGCAGCAACGATATACTCTCGAAGCTTGATATTGTCGGCGACTCCTATTTCAACTTCGCTGTCAAAGAGGGACTTCGCCAAGACGCCGTCGGCAAGAGCGTCACGGTAAAGTTTAATATTTACTCCAAGGATCACAACTACTGCTCGGAGGAGCTTACATTCACGGTTAAGATTATCGACAAGGCTACTCCCAAGCTTTACGTCAACTCCGTTTCGGCAGTCTACAACGGCGAGCCTGTTCCGGCAAGCCTCATCAGCGGTACAGCAAAGGTTGACGGACACGAAATCCCCGGTACGTGGAGCTGGGAGAATGGCAAATCGCCGACAAATGTGTCGGATAGCAGAGAATACATCGTCCTGTTCGAGCCGACATATTCGTACCTCTACTACGGCGCAACAATACCGGTGGAGGTCATAATCACCCCCAAACCAATCGGCGACATAAGCCTTACATTGGACAAAGACAGCTTTGTCTACAACGGCAGCGCCCACAAGCCGACTGTTACGGCAAAGATGAACGAGACTAAATTGGCTGCAAATACGGATTACACCGTTACGTATCCCACCGATATGACAAACGCAGGCGCAAAGGTGCTGACGGTACAGGGTCACGGCAACTTTACGGGCGAGAAAGAACTGCCATACACGATAGAAACCTGCAACACAGCGCCGGTTTTGACCTTGTCGCAGACGGAATACACCTATGACGGCACCGGGAAAAAGCCGGTTGTCACCGTGACGGTGGAGGGCAGACAGCTGGCCGAAGGCCAAGATTATGAGGTTGCCTACGCAAACAACACGAACGCCGAGGACGGCGCAAAGGTTACGGTAACAAGCAAGGACAACTACGGCTTTGCGCCGGTGGAGCAGGGCTTTGCCATTCACAAAGCGCCGATTCAAATTCAGCCGCAGCATGGTGTCAAGGCGTACGGCCAAAAAGCAACGCTGCGCTACACGCTGAGCGGTGGCGACTTTTTAACACCTGCAGAGCTTGACGAAATTGACCAACTTGTTGTTTTAGCAAGTGACGGTGTGGACGAAAAGGCCTCGGCCGATGCAAACGGCTATGCCATCAGCGCACAGCTGAAACAAACGGAAACGGCAAATCTCCTTCTCAGCATTGAGGGCACGGCCAAGGTGGTTGTCAACAAAGCGCCTCTCACCGTTAAGGTGAAGGATGTCAGCCGCGAATACGGCGCGGATAATCCTCCGCTTGAAGTGGAATATTCGGGCTTTGTCAATGGCGAGGACGAGAGCGTTTTGACGGGCGAACTGCAGCTTGTCTATGCCGATGGCATCGGCGCACAAACGCCTGTCGGTTCGCATCCCGATGCGGCTGCTGCATCGGGTCTGGCGGCCGAAAACTACGAAATTACCTACGAAACGGGCACCTTAACCGTGACCAAAATCGGCGTTGCGGCAAGCCCCGGTGCGGCCGGCAGCAGCTATCTTAACGTCCTGCTGGACAGAGAGCTTGAAGGCCTGAAGGTGCAGAACTTTATGGTCAGCGACGGCGAAAAGACGGTTGGTTTGACGGGCGTTCGCGCATCGCTGGACAACAAAACGTACACGCTTTACGGCAGCTTTAAAATGAACAAAACCTACACGGTTACGGTGAACTTAAGCGGCGCGACGGCCGATGCAACGCACCAAATGACGGTCGGCGAAGTGGATATTACGCCGAGACAAACGGGCAGAAGCAGCGGCACACGCGGCAATAAAATCACCTACACCATTACGTTTGAAACGAACGGCGGCAGCAAAATTCAGCCGCAGGTTGTGGCGCAAAACAACACGATGGCAAAGCCGAAAGACCCGACCAAAGACGGGTTTGATTTTGCGGGCTGGTACACCGATAAGGCGCTGACCAAGGCCTATGATTTTGCGGAAAAAGCCACAAAATCCATGACGCTGTATGCGGCCTGGACGGAACAGGATGACACGCAGAACCAAATTATTTTAACAATCGGTGAAAAGGCGGCGCAGGTGTTCGGCCGGACAGTCACCAACGATGTTGCACCGCTGATTCAAAACGACCGCACCATGCTTCCGGCACGGTTTGTGGCCGAAAATCTCGGCGCGAAGGTCACTTGGGACGCCGGCAGACGCCTTGTAACCGTTACGGGCAAGAATCTGAAAACGGACGGGGATATGACCATCCTGCTCACCATTGATTCGGACACGGCCTATGTAAACGGCGAGGCAATTCAGCTCGATTCGCCGGCGTTTATCGACAATGACCGCACCTATACGCCTGTTCGGTTCATCGCCGAAGCCTTGGGCGCGGAGGTGAGTTGGGAGGAAAACGGAAAAACCGTTACCATTCAAATTCCGTCCCGAAATGAGGAACAAACAAAATAGTGTAAAAAATGTGCCGTCTCTGTAAACGAGATGGCTGACAGACAGAATGAAAAGGCTGCGGCAAGCTTTGAATCGGCTTGCGGCGGCCTTTTCTTTTGTGTACAGAAATTTTTTTAAAAAATTTTGCAACACATGGAACTTTTATAAAAACCCGTCGTCTAAAACAGTGTAACAACAATATGGAGACCTGAAAAAGGGATTTAAAGGAAAGGACGATGATAGGTATGTTTAAAAAATCAATGACAATTTTATTGGCGCTTGCTTTGCTCTCCGGTCAGGCCGTATTTGCAGCCGATCAAGCCGTGATTGATGATACGGTAGTGATAGCCGGACAGGAAACTGCAGAGCGTAAGTCGGTTCAGAACGCAGGCAAGGTAACAGAGGTTGGTGCAGATTACATAGTTATTTCCGTTTTGGCAGACGGCAAAACACAGCAGTCCGTTCGGCTGAATGTGTCTGATGAAACGGTTTTGATTGACAGCGAGACAATGGCAGCCGTTTCCCTTACGGATATTCAGGTAGGTGAAACGGTACAGGTTGCTTACTCGACCGTTATGACCAGAAGTCTGCCGCCGCAATCCGCTGCTTATATGATTGCCGTACATACGGATAAGGGCGGTTCGGTCAGCTTGGTAACGGCTGACGAGGTTGCAGCCGATGAAAACGGTAATCTGGCCGTAACGGATAAAGGTCAGGACTTGATTGTAACCATTTTAAAGGACGCGCAGGTGCGCCCCTACAAAACCAAAAATATTGTTAAGCTGAATGATGTTACCCCCGGCAGCACACTGCTTTTGTGGTATGAAGCCGTAACGCTCAGCATCCCGGCACAGGCTTCGACCGATAAGGTTGTTTTGGTTGCCGCCGGTGAAGACGATAACGGAGGCCGCACATCCGGAGATCCGAGTGAGGCAGCCAATGTTTTTGATGAAGCGGAACAAGCAGGATTTTTTGAAGGCATTGGACTGGCTACCGATGCAAAAAGCGTAACACGTGCGCAGTTTGCAGAGCTGGCCTACAATGTGCTGAATCTTGTAAAGCCCTTCCCCGAAGCGGCTGCCGATAAGGCCTTTAACGATACGGACAGTGAAAGAATTATGCAGCTGGCAAAGGCCGAGGTTGTCAACGGCAAGGCAGAAGGCGTATTTGCACCGCAGGATGCACTGCGCTATGAAGAAGCGGCCGTTATATTAAAGCGTATGGCTGATTACGCAGGCCTGGAGCTGCCCATGGTTAAAATTGATCCCGATGCAGAATCGTTTGCAGGGATTGCCGAGTGGGCGCTGCCTGCCGTAGCTTCGCTCCGCACGGCCGGTATTTTGGATGACAGCAGAGATTGCACAGCGGAATTTGCCGTTAGCGTGCTTTTGGGCTTGTATCATTCCATTCAAAAATAACCAAATCGCATTCATTGTCGTATAAAGGCTGCCGTCGGTGGGTTACCCCTCCCCCGACGGCAGCCTGTTTTTACGGTTTTTCGCCTTTGTTTTACCCTTCGATGTTTTGAAAAAAAGCGCTCAGGCGCGTTAAAAATCTTTGTGCGTGGTCAGAGAGGGCTTTATCCTTTTTGACAAGATAGCCCAGGTGATAGACCGAATTGCTTGCAAAGGGTACGGCGCAAATGGCGCCGCCGTTTAATTCCGATGTCATAATCCCCGTGCCGATGGTGTAGCTGTTTGTTAAAAGCAGTAAATTCATCAGCGAGGCACGGTCGGTAATTTCAATGCGCCGCGGCTGATTGCTGCTGTCCCACAATTCCTCGGTAAAAAACGAGGCGTTGTGCATGCCCTGTTCGTAATAGATATAGGGAAAATCATACAGCTCCTCCGGCGCAATGCTGTCACGGCCGGAGAGAGGATGCTCCCGGCGGACGAATACATGCGGTTTGGTTGTGCCGAGCGGAGCAAACACGATTTTTTTCTTGGCCAAAAAACGCTCCATCAGCGGTTCGCTTTTTTCACAAATGGCAATGATGCCGATGTCGGCCATGGCAGTTTCAACATCCTCAATCACCTGATAGGTGCGCGTCTCGCGCAGAGAAAAGGTGAAGGCCGTATCGTGAATTTCGTTTAAAAAGCGGCCGAAAACATCTGCCGCAAAGTCATAATGCTGGCAGGAAACGGTCAGCTTGGCAATGTGCGCGCTTGTGCGGTAGCGTTCGTCAATCATTTCGGCTTGCGATACCAATTGGGCGGCGTAATGCAGAAATTCCGTCCCCTCTTGCGTCAGGTGCACGCCTTTGTTAGAGCGTTCAAAAATTTGAATCCCCAGCTCAGTTTCCAGCGCTTTAATGCCTGTCGATATGCTGGTCTGCGCCACAAACAAATGCTGCGCGGCCACGCCGAACGAACCGCGGCGCGCCACCTCCAGCGCATATTTGCATTGCTGAATGGTCATGATAATCCCCTCCCTGCCTGTGTTACCATATTTGCCGCAGTACGTGAAGCATGCATAAAAGCAATAGTGAAGGCAGCATATTCAGTGTATCGATTTTTGGATTGTTTTGCATTAAATTAAAACCCATGAAAAAAAGAAGAATATATCCGACAGCGCACAGCTGTGTGATCAGCGCGTCTGAAAAAAAGCCGCTAAAGGCATAAGCCACGCCGCCGATAGCCAGCTGCAAAGCCAGCACCACCACGCCGGAGGCACAAACGCCGCGGCCGTACATGGCGCCAAAGGCAAGCGCAAAGGGAAAGTCGATAGCGGTTTTTAAAAGCAGCTGGCCGGAATCGCCGCGCAAAGCCCAGGCAATCGGCGCCGTCATTTGCAGGCCGCCGATACCGAAAAACAGGCAGCCGAGACAAAAGGCCTGCATGCTGCGGCTACGCCCCGATTGCTCCAGCTTTTTAACACGTTCGGAAAGCTTCAGCGCATCACCCAGGCAGGCACCGAAAAACAAGCAGGCCACCACCGGCAATATGTAATGCGTTGTTATTTTGCCGTTTTCAAATGCCAGCAGGCAAGCCGCCGCTTCGGGCAGGCTGATAATCATAATCACCAGCGCCAAAAACTGCATATTGTTTTGTTTAATGCGCGAACCCAGCAGGCTGCCCAACAAGCCGCCTGCCAAAATCGCGCCGCCGTCTGCTAAAATACCCATAGAAAATGCCTCCGCAGCGTATAAATTCTTCTATAGCATTGTATCACAAAACGGCGGTTTTGTATATTACATAAAACTGCTTACCGGTAAAAGCCGGAAAAAATTACACGGTGTAAACACGCATGGTATTGGTTTCGCTGTCTGTGCCGGCGGCCCAGCCGCTTGTCATAATTAAAATATCGCCCGGTTCAAACAAGGCGGTGTTTTCGGCCTTTTCGATGGCAGAGGCAAATAGCTCCTCTGTTGTGCTTTGCATATCGTTTAAAAGCGGCAAAACGCCCCAAGAAAGCGCCAGCTGATAATAGGATTTTCGGTTTACGGCCGCCGCGATAATCGGGCAATTGGGGCGAAATTTTGAAATCATACGCGCCGTATGGCCGGAGCAGGTCAGCACAACAATGCCTGCGGCCGAAAGGTCAATCGCCGTGGTACAGGCCGCATGAGAAACCGCGTCCGTAATGGTGTGGTTGCGCACCGTATCACGCTGAAAACGGCCGACATAGTTAATGGATTTTTCGGTGGCTTCGGCAATTTTGTCCATTGTGGCCACGCTTTCAACCGGATATGCACCGGCCGCCGTTTCGCCGGAGAGCATAATGGCGCCCGTGCCGTCGTAAATGGCATTGGCAATGTCCGTCACCTCCGCACGCGTGGGGCGCGGATGATGAATCATTGATTCCAGCATCTGTGTGGCTGTGATGGCAGATTTGCCTGTAAAATAGCATTTTTTAATCAGCTGCTTTTGAATGGAGGGCAGCATTTCAAGCGGCACTTCAACGCCCATATCGCCGCGCGCAATCATAATGCCGTCGGCCTCTGCCAAAATTTCATCTGCGTTTTCAATGCCTTCGGCATTTTCAAGCTTGGCAATAATTTTAATTTCCTTGCCGCCGGCCTCGTCCAAAAGACGGCGCACGGCCTGCACATCCGATGCATCACGCACAAAGGAGGCGGCCACAAAATCAACATCGTTTTTCACGCCGAACAAAATATCCTGTCTGTCGCGCTCAGTCATATAGGGCATATCAATGTGTATGCCGGGCAGGTTAATGCTTTTGTTGTTGGAAAGACGGCCGCCGTTTTTAATCAGACCCGTTACTGTTGTTTCGGTACACTCCGTTACCGAAAGCTCAATCAAACCGTCATCCATCAGCACACGGTCGCCGGGGGCAAGCACGCGCGGCAGATTTTTATAACTGACGCTGACACGGCTCGAATCGCCCTCCGTTTGCTCTGTGGTCAGTGTAAACAGCTGACCGCACGCCAGTTCTACCGTTCCGTCAATAAAGGCGCCGATTCGGATTTCGGGGCCTTTTGTATCCAGCAAAATCGCAACAGGCTTACCAAGCTCATCACGCAGGGCTTTTACCATGTCAATCCGTTTTTGATGCTCGGGAAAGCTCCCGTGTGAAAAGTTAAGACGGGCAACGTTCATACCGGCGTGAATCATAGCACGCAGGGTTTCTGCATCGTCTGTTTTCGGTCCTAATGTGCAAATAATTTTTGTTTTACGCATATGTTCTGTCTCCTGTGCTTTTAATGTAAAAAAAGCACTTGCCAAAGAATGCGGACACCCTTTGGCAAGTGCAAATCCGTGCATCCTACGTTATCAGTATAGCATATTTTATAGGATGCGTCAATTTATTTTTTATATGTACCATGGCCGTTATTTCGACACGCTGGCGCGGTAGCTTTCTACCTCCCAGTTTGCGATAAAGTCAATCAAATCCTGTGGCATATGGCTGTATCCGCCGAACGATTTTGCATAGGTGGCAATTTTCACACTGTCGCAAAACAGCGATTGCGTTACGGCAGCCTTTTTGTCATTCTCGTTGCAGGCAAACACGCAAAGACCTTCACAGGCAATTAAAAGAGGACGATAGCCGTTTTCCTTGGTAAAGGCTTCAACGGCCGTCTTTACATCTTCATTCTTTTCCACAAACAGCGGCTTTGCCTTGCAATATACAATGTGGTCGGGCGTAAAGGCCGATGCCACGGGCGCAAAAGCGGCGCGGCTTTCAATCAGCTTGGCAATGGTTACGCCTGCCGTCGGTTTTACGCTTTCATACCCAAGGCTTGCAAGATCCTTTTGCACAGCTTCGGCACGAGCCGCGTCATAGGTCACGGGCGAGAAGTCGGGCTTTTCGAGCAGAACCGATTCAAGCTTTTCCATCACCTCGGCATACACGGCACGGATACCGTCTGTTGTATCGGCCGAAACGAAAATGCCGTGGTTGCGCAGCAGCAAAAACTGCGGATAGCCGCCGTTTTCGGCCTCATATGCCGCCAGCTTTTCTTTTACCAGCTTTGCCAGCACATAGCCGGGCTTGGAATGGTCAATCCAAAGCACCTTTTTGCCGAACAGCTCTTCTGCCTTTTGAGAAGCACCCTGCGAGCAGGTTAAGCCGTTTACCAAGGCCGGATGCAGGTGCACAACAAATTTGCCGGGCAGCAAATCATGCAGCGAGGTTTCAACGCTGGGGCGCATTGTGCTGTCTGCCGGGATGCGCGCGGCCATCAAATCGGCCAGCACGGCTTGTTCGCGTGCGGCGTTATCGGCCGGATATTCCTTTTCCCAAATGGCGGCCAAGCCCCTGCGGCTCATTTTCACAAAGCCGTCCTCCGTAATGGTGGCAAGGGTTGTGCCGGAAGCCTTAATGTACAAAAACGATTCATCCTTTAAGGACGTGTTGCCGCCCCCGGCCAAAACATACCGCTCATCGCGGCCGTATTCGTTAGAAATAGCAACCAATTCTTGTAAGTTCATCTGTATTACCTTCCTGTTTTATTAAATTTTTATGCACGTTTGGAAAGCACCGTATCTTCATATGCCTTAATTTCGGGATAGTAGTCCTCGCAAACGCCTTCGCGGCGCAGATATTCGTTCCAAATATCGCCGAACGGTGCGGTTTTAACAGCTTCCTGCAAAATCATCAGCTGTGTCATATCGCCTTTTGTCTGCAAATCGGCCATTTTGGCATGCGGCTGCAAAAGTGCAAACAAAAGAGCTTTTTGCACACTGCGCAGACCTGTTACCCAAGCCGATATACGGTTGATGGAAGCATCAAAATAATCGGTTGCGATAAAGACGCGGTCAAGCGCATCATGGCAAACAATTTCTTTAGCAATTTCACGGGTTTCGTCATCAAAAATAACAACATGATCCGAATCCCAGCGTACCGGACGCGTGATGTGCAGCGCCACATGCTCGTTAAACAAAAGCATGGAGGAAAGCTTATCCGAAACCACCTCTGTGGGGTGATAATGGCCGTTATCCATCAGCGGCATAATGCCCTTTTGGTTTACATAATTCATGCAAAATTCTGCCGAACCAACGGTGTACGATTCCAGACCGATGCCGAACACCTTAGACTCTAAGCAAACAAAAACCTTGGTTTTGTCATAGGGGGTGGCAAGAATTTCATCCAGCGACTGTTTAAACCGTGCGCGGGGCGCCAAACGATCGGCCGGGATGTCCTTGTAACCATCGGGAATCCAAATGTTCATTACGCAGGGGATTCCTGTTTCTTCAGCAAAATACTGCGAAATTTCAAGGCAGCGTTTGCCGTGCTCTACCCAAAAACGGCGCACCGTTTCATCGGGAGAAGAAAGCGTTAAATTATCCTTCACCATAGGATGCGAAAAGAAGGTGGGGTTAAAATCAATTCCCACATTGTGCGCTTTGGCAAAGTCTACCCACGGCTTAAAATGGCACGGCGCAATGGCATCGCGGTCTGCTGCGTTTTTATCATCCATAATGGCATAGCAAGCGTGCAGATTCAGCTTTTTTGTGCCGGGCACCAGTGTAAACACCTTGTCAATATCGGCCATCAGTTCTTCGGGTGTGCGTGCCTTGCCGGGATAGTTACCGGTGGTTTGAATACCGCCGGACAGCGCTTCGCGGCTGTCAAAGCCCGTTACGTCATCGCCCTGCCAGCAGTGCACCGAAACCGGCACGGCGGCAAGCTTTGAAACGGCGCTTTCGGCGTCAACCCCCATGGCTTCATATATTTTTTTTGCTTCTTCAAATCGACTCATTACATGTGCCTCCTATACAAATCATTTTAATACAGTATAACTAATTGTATCATACCACCGCGTGTCGCTAAAAAAAAGAGCGTAATTTGACTTAAAATATGTCCTTATTTGCATATTTTTCATCCGCCGCCGCTGTGCCCGTGCGGCGGTACATGCGCGGAGATATGCCCCATTCTCTGCGGCACAGACGGTAAAAATAGCTGATGTTATCATACCCGACCTGTAAGGCAATATCCGTAATTTTCATGTCTGTATTTTTTAATAAAAACGCCGCCTGCGAAAGGCGCTTTTCCTGCACCAGCTCGGTATAGGTTTTGCCCGTACGATGCTTAATCTCACGCGAGAGCCAGTAAAAATCATAATGCAGTTGTGCGGCTGCTTCGGTTAAGCTGCCGCCGCGATAGTGTTCTTCAATGTATCGCAGTACCTCTGTCACCACGCGTTCGCCCTTGGCCTGATCGGTTAAACGGTTTGTGTAGCTGAGCAGCTGCAAAAACAAAAGCCCCATCGTCAGCTGATTGGTTTTGCGCTTGTTGGGCAGCTTGTGCAAAAGCGTAAAAATTAAGTTTTCAATTAAATTCTGCACGGGCAGCACATCGGCCACCTCAAAATGCAGATAACCGGCCGTGCGGCTGCTGTCGGTTAAGCAGTCTGTAATAAAGCGGCTCAGCGGCGTTTCCTCGCCCTCTAAAAGATGCAGCAGGGTATTGTCAAAAAACTCCGGCAAAATAATAAAGTTCACCGCAATGTCCTGCTCATCGGCCGGCAGCACCTCTTGTTTGGCGTTTTGTCCCAAAAACAAAAGCTCACCCTCGCCCAGCGTTACGGTTTCGCCGTTAATGCAGTGTGTTGTTGTGCCGCTGGCCATGTAAACAACCTCAATATAATCATGCGTGTGTGCAGGGAAGCGGACAAACCGTGTGTGCGGCCGCAGGGTAATCAGCTTACCCTCGCCCAGCAGCTTGCGGCTGTTAATCACCTGTCCGCCCCCGGCCATATACAGGCTGCGGTCAATTTCGCTGCTGCCGCAAAGCAGCTGCCGTTCCTCCTCCGTCACGGGGCGCAGCATATCCAATAATTCTTTTTTCAGCATGCCATCACCTGCCTGTTTTTATTTCAGCACCACATTTTCATGCCCCAGCATGTCACGCAGATTGTTCAGCAATGCATCCTCCGGCGTTACCCAAAGCGTACGGGGCGCCATGGCTGTCGATTTTGTCTCTTCAATATAAATGCAAACGGGCACGCTGCCGCGGTGCGCCGTCAAAACAGGCTTAATGCGATCCAGCAAATAATCCTTGCCCAGGCAAAATTTAATAAACAGCTTGCGCGTATCGGTCGGCTTGTCGGGCTGTGCGCTCTCGGCCGCATCACCTGCGGCCTGAGCCTTTGCGTCCTCCATGGTCTGTGCGGTGTTTAAAATCAGCTTTGGTTCTTCATCCTCACGCAAGCTCAGGCGGCCTTCGGCCACCACAATGCTGTCCTCGGCCAAATATGGCCGCAGCAGGGTATACACCTTGGGAAACACCAAACATTCTACCGAACCGGTCATATCCTCTAAGGTCACAAAGGCCATTAATTGGCTGCTTTTTGTAATCTTTTCACGCGCGTGTGATACAATGCCGCATACGCGGAGCACCTCGCCGTTTTGCAGTTCGCCTTCGCCGCGCCCGGCTGCGGTTATGTCGCAAATCGGGCAGTCGGCCAGCTCTCCGGCCTCTTTTGCATATTCATCCAGCGGATGGCCGGACAGATAAAAGCCCACGCTTTCCTTTTCTAAGGCCAGCAGCCTTTTTTTGGGAAATTCCTCTTTTTTGACAAGACGGCTCGGTTCTGCCGCGGCAATCGGCGTATCCACCGCGCCGAACAGGGAAAGCTGTCCGTCCACGTTGCGCTTGCGATCTTCGGCCGCCGCATTTAAAAGCTCCTCATACGATACCAAAAGGCTGGCGCGCGTTTCGCCCAGCGCGTCAAAGGCGCCGGCTTTAATCAAATATTCGTGTACACGTTTTGTCACGTTCAGCGCGGCGGTACGCTTTACAAAATCCTCATATCCCAGATAGGCACCGCCGCGGTTCCGCTCTGCCACAACCTCATCAATCACGCCCGTGCCGACGTTTTTAATAACGGCCAGCCCAAAGCGAATGTTTTTGCCGTCTACCGTAAAGCCGCTGCAGCTTTTGTTAATATCCGGCGGCAAAATCCGTATCCCCATCCGCTTACACTCGGCAGAATACCGCGCTACCTTGGGCGGCGAATCGAGAACGGAGGAGAGCAGCGCCGCCATGTATTCGGCCGAATAAAAGCATTTTAAATAGGCCGTTTGGTAGGCCACCACGGCATAGGCGGCGGCATGCGATTTGTTAAAGGCATACTGTGCAAAGTCCATCATTTCGTTAAAAATTTCATCGGCAACCTTTTCGGGTACACCGCGGCGGATGGCGCCGTCAATCGAAACCGTTCCGTCCTCCTCGGTTTTGCCGTAAATAAAGTGCTTCCGTTCTTCGGCCATCACGCTTGCTTTTTTCTTACTCATGGCACGGCGCACCAAATCGGCACGGCCGAGGGAATAGCCGGCCATTTCACGCACAATTTGCATAACCTGTTCCTGATACACCATGCAGCCGTAGGTAACATCCAAAATCTTCTCTAAAATCGGATGCTTGTAGGTTACGCTTTCGGGGTGATTTTTGTTTTCAATATATCGCGGAATCTGATCCATCGGTCCCGGACGATAGAGGGAAATGACGGCGATAATATCCTCAATGGAGCGCGGCCGCAATTCCTTAATCACCTGCTTCATGCCGGAGGATTCCAGCTGGAACAGCCCCTCTGTCTCCCCGCGGGACAGCATGGCATACACTTCGGGTCTGTCCATGGGGATGTTCTCCATATCGGGTCGCGGCCTGCCGGAGGCTTCGACAATAGAGAGCGCTTCATCAATAATCGAAAGGTTGCGCAGACCCAAAAAGTCCATCTTTAAAAAACCAAGCTCTTCCACGTTCCCGGCCGGGTATTGGGTGGTAATGACATCGCCGTTTTTTTGAATGGGCATGTGGTCGGTAATCACATCCTGCGAGATGACAACCCCGGCGGCATGCGTACCGGCGTTACGGGTCAGCCCCTCTAAGGCCAGCGCCACATCAATCAGCTCATGCACCTGCGGCGATTCGTCATACATTTTTTTCATCTCGGCGTTTATCTCCAGCGCCTTGGAAAGCGTCATGCCAAGCTCGGTGGGAATCATGTTTGCCACCGTATCGGTTTCGGCATAGCCAATATCCAAAACACGGCCGACATCGCGGATGGCGGCGCGCGCCTTCATGGCATTAAAGGTAATAATCTGTGCCACGCGGCCGCGGCCGTACTTAGAAACCACATAGTCAATCACGCGCTGACGGCCTTCGTTGCAAATATCTACGTCAATATCGGGCATGCTGATACGTTCGGGGTTTAAAAACCGCTCAAACAGCAGGTTAAACTGCAAGGGATCTATGTTGGTGATGCCCAGGCAGTAGGCCACAAGGCTGCCGGCAGCGCTGCCGCGGCCGGGGCCGACGGGAATCCCGTTATCCTTTGCATATTTAATAAAATCCCATACAATTAAAAAATAATCCACATATCCCATGCGGCTGATAACGCCCAGTTCATAGTCCAGCCGCTTTTGCGCTTCGGGGTTATCGCCAAAGTGGCGCACAAGCCCTTTTTGGCATAAATCCGTTAAGTAGGTAAGCGAATCACCGTCATTCGGCACGGCATATTTGGGCAAAAGCAGCTTGCCGAAGGTAAAATCAACTTGGCAGCGCTCTGCAATTTTCATGGTGTTGGCAAGCGCCTCCGGCACGGCACCGAATAAGGCAGCCATTTCATCCTCGCTTTTTAAGTAAAATTCGTCCGTTTCAAAGTGCATACGATCCGTCTCGGCCACCTTGCGGTTCATTTGAATACACATTAAAACATCCTGAAACTTCGCGTCGGCGCGGTTTATGTAGTGCACGTCGTTTGTGGCCACCAAATCAAGGCCGTATTCCTCGGCCAGTGCAATCAGGCGCGCATTCACCTTTTTCTGTTCGGGAATCCCATGATCCTGAATCTCCAAAAAAAAGTTGTCACGCCCGAACAAGTTGACATATTCTTCAATATAACGGCGCGCGTCTTGCTCACGCCCTTCTGCCAGCGCGTGGGGAATATCGCCTGCCAGGCAGGCGGACAGGACAATTAACCCTTCGGTATGCTGCGCCAAAAAAGCCTTGTCCACACGGGGCTTATAGTAAAACCCGTCAATAAATCCGGCTGATACGATTTGCACCAGATTCTGATACCCCGTCATATTTTCGGCCAAAAGCACAAGATGGCCGGTGCGGTTGCCGTTTTCGTGCGTGCGCTCGTGCATGCTCACGGCGGCGGTATAGATCTCGCAGCCGATAATGGGATGAATCCCGGCGGCTCTAGCCTTTTTATAAAATTCAATCGCACCGTACATGGCGCCGTGATCGGTAATGGCAAGAGCTGTCATGCCCTGTTCTTTGGCGCGCGCCAGCAAATCATCCAGACGGCAAAGCCCGTCTAAAAAGCTGTATTCGGTGTGAACGTGTAGATGTGCAAAGCTCATGACGCTGATTCCTTTCGTTTTTCATAGGTATATTGTATCACGCTTTGCGGTAAAAATCAATAGAATAGGCATTCAGTTTCGGCGAAATGCGGTTAATTTGTATGATACAGCCGTCTGTCCAGCGGCAGCATAAAGCCGTCTATAGCAGTAGACATACAGTCACCGCCGATGACGGTGTCCTCATACAGCAATAGGTTTACATAAATCTGAACATTGCCGCCGTTCGGAAAATTAAGTACGGGGTAGGTATAACACTGCACGGTTTTGCCGCAGTAGCGTTCCAAGTCGAAGCCGCAGGGCGTTTGCAGACGATTGTATTTTTGAAAAACAGCATCAAGAGGGTCGGGGACGGTTACGTTTTTTACGGCTTCGCCGGAGGGGTCGGCCTCCCAGCCGTAATGCGATAAACACCGCAGCCGTGCCGCCTGTGTGGTGACGTGATGCGTATAGCTGCCGGCGCGAAACTCGCGCGCCAAAAGCCGTCCCCACAACACAAAAATCAGCCCCAAAAGCAAAATAGATAAAATACGGATTCCGTTTTCTTTTATAAAATATTTCATAATGATCTCC
>UQYH01000036.1 GCA_900545185.1 uncultured Eubacteriales bacterium
TAAAATGGATGCCCTGCCACTTATTTTTGTAATATTTTTTTAAAATTTTTATAAAATGTATTGAAATCGACCGTTATTCATAGTATGATAATAACACGGTGATGAAAAAACAAGACAAAAGCATATCTAAATAGATTGAATGACAGCACAATAAGGAGGCTGATGACAACGAAACAGACAATTTGCGTACTTTTCGGCGGTAATTCTTCAGAACATGAGGTGTCCTGCGTTTCGGCCGGAAACGTGATTTCAAATTTAGACCGCGAGCGGTTTCATGTGATAACAGTTGGTATTGAAAAAAACGGCGGCTGGTTTTTAACCACGGCAACGCCCGAAGAAATACAGAGCGGTGCATGGAAGGAATGTCATAATAAGGCCTGCGTTTTATCACCGGACAGGAAGCATCACGGTCTTTTGGTGTTTAACAAAAACGGCGATGTGTCGGTGACGCATGTGGACGTTATTTTCCCGGTTCTGCACGGTAAAAACGGTGAAGACGGTACCATGCAGGGCTTGCTTGAACTGGCAGGGATTCCCTATGTCGGTCCCGGTGTGCTGGCATCTTCGCTTTGCATGGATAAGGTTTTAGCCAAGGAAATGCTGGCGTATCACAATATTGCGGTAACAGAGGGCTTTTTTGTCCGCCGTGATTACGATGCCAAGGCAGTACATACACAAATAACGGAATCCTTCGGCTATCCCGTTGTTGTCAAACCGTCGCGTGCCGGGTCGTCGGTTGGCGTTGTTTTGGCCGATACGGAGGATGCGCTTGCAAAGGCGCTTACAATTGCCGCGGCAGAGGATGATAAAATTTTAATTGAACGTGCAGTGGATGCGCGTGAGGTAGAATGTGCCGTTTTGGGCACAACCGCTGCGCCGCAGGCATCTTGCCCCGGTGAAATTGTTAAAGAGGGCGTGTATGACTATGCCACAAAATATCAAACCAATACGGCGCGGCTTGAAATCCCCGCGCATTTAACGCAGGAGCAGACGGAGACTATCCGCAGCCTGGCTTGCCGTGCCTTTACGGTAACGGACTGCAAGGGCTTGGCGCGCGTGGACTTTTTTATAGATCGCAAAAGCGGAGAAGTTCTTTTGAATGAAATTAATACGCTGCCGGGCTTTACCAACATCAGCATGTATCCCATGCTGTGGCAGGAATCGGGTCTTTCGTATACAGAACTTTTAACGCGGTTGGTTGAACTGGCGCAGTAAAACCGGAGGAGCGAGCATGGATAACAGAAGGATTGGCCTGTTCGATTCCGGCTTGGGCGGGCTGACAGTGATGAAGGAGCTTATGCGCCTTCTGCCGGAGGAATCCATTATATATTTCGGTGATACGGGTCGCTTGCCGTATGGCAGCAAATCGGTTGAAACCGTGATTAAATACACAAAAAGCGACATTAATTTTTTGCAGAGCTTTGATTTAAAACTGATTGTTGCGGCCTGCGGAACGGCCAGCTCGATTGCGCTGCCGCACCTTGCCGGGTCGTTTTCGGTACCGGTGATGGGCGTGATTGACGCAACGGCGCGGCATGCTGCCCGAACCACTCAAAACGGTTGCATCGGTGTGATTGCAACCGAGGCTTCTATCCGTTCGGATGCTTACCGACAGGCGCTTTTGGCAGAAAACGCCGACCTTCGGGTGGTATCGGTATCATGTCCCTTGTTTGTGCCGCTGGTTGAAAACGGCTACAGCGAAAAAGAGGCCACGCGGCTGATTGCAGAGGATTATTTAAAGCCGATTCAAGAGAGCGGAGCCGATACTTTAATTTTGGGGTGCACGCATTATCCGCTGCTGCGCGGCGTTATCAGCCGCATTATGGGTGACGGCGTATCGCTTATCAATCCCGGTGTTTGCGTAGCGCAGGAGGCAAGGGAAACCCTTGCCGCCGGGGACATGCTGTCGTCGCAGGCGCAAAGGGACGCATACCGTTTTTATTTAAGTGATGACCCGTCAGACTTTGCACGGCTTGGCTCTGTATTTTTGGAAAGGCCGATACACGGCCTTGTTTCACAGGTGAATATTGAAGAATACAGCATATAATTAAAAGAATATATACAGGCTGTATCATATAAGGGGGGGGCCGCGTCGGCGGCGGAAAGGCTGGCAATATGGAAACAAATGCATTGATTACGTTATCCGGTGTTTATGATGCCGAGGCGGAGCAAGAGACTGTGGAAGTGACAACCATGGGCCGATACATAAAAAAAGACGATAAATATTACGTTACCTATGAAGGCACAGAACTGACGGGGTATGAAAATACAACCACCACCTTAAAAATTAAGGACGGCTGTATTTCCATGATTCGCTTTGGTTACGGTCCGGCCAACACGCAAATGGTGTTTGAGACGAATAAAACCTATTTGGGGGTTTACAGCACACCGCACGGCGATATGACAGTGGGCATTACAACAAGGCGTATGAACGTGGATATAGATGATGAAGGCGGCGAAATTGATTTGGATTATCTTGTGGAATTAAACCACACGATGCCGATTCGCAACGGCTTGCATGTATCAATCAGGAAGGTAGGGAATTAGGTTTGACAATTTACGAAGAGACAAAGGCAGAGATTAAAAACAGGCTGGACGAGGCGATGAACCGTGCGCGCGAGGCAGGTACAATCAGCTTTGAGACAATCCCGGATTATATTATTGAGGAACCCAGAGAAAAAGAACATGGCGATTTTGCGGCCAATGCAGCGATGCTGCTGGCACGTCAGGCCAAAAAGCCGCCGCGCGTGATTGCTGATGCCATCATCGGCCAGCTTGATACGGAGGGCACTTATATTGAAAGCGCCGAAACAGCCGGCGCCGGGTTTATTAATTTTCGCTTGAATCCGGCATATATCCGTCGTGTTTTGTCTGTGATAGAAAACGAAAAAGAAAATTTTGGCCGGGTGACGCTTGGCAAGGGTCAAAAGGTCATGGTAGAGTTTGTCAGCGCCAATCCCACGGGTCCCATGCATATGGGTAACGCGCGCGGCGGAGCGTTGGGCGACTGTCTGGCATCTGTTTTGGATTGGGCAGGCTATGATGTGACGAGAGAATTTTATGTTAATGATGCCGGCAATCAGATTGAAAAGTTCGGCAATTCGTTGGAGGTGCGCTATATTCAGGCGCTGCGCGGCGAGAATGCAGCCGAATTTCCGGAGGACGGCTACCACGGTGACGACATCCGTCAGCGTGCGCAGGCCTATATTGATCTGCACGGAGACAGCTTGCTGGCGCTGGATTCCGAGAGCCGCAAAAAGGCGCTTGTGGAGTTTGCGCTGGAAAAAAATATTGACGACTTAAAAAAAGATCTGGAAACCTACAGAATTTTTTATGATGTTTGGTTCCGCGAGAGTGTTTTGCACGAAAACGGCGAAGCCCGCAAGGTTGTTGACGAATTAATCAAGCTGGGGCATGCCTATGAAAAGGACGGCGCGGTTTGGTTCCGCGCTACGGATTTTGGTGAAGAAAAGGATGAAGTTTTGGTTCGCCAAAACGGATTTTTAACCTATTATGCCGTGGATATTGCATACCACAAAAACAAGTTTATCGACCGTGGGTTCGATACGGTCATTAACATTTGGGGTGCGGATCATCACGGTCATGTGGCGCGCCTGAAAGCCGCGCTTTCGGCCTTGGGAATCGACCCGAACCGTTTGGAGATTATATTGATGCAGCTGGTGCGCCTGGTTTCCGGCGGCGAGGTTGTCAGAATGTCCAAGCGTACGGGCAAATCCATTACCTTAAAGGATCTTTTGGAGGAAGTCAGCATTGATGCGGCGCGCTTTTTCTTTAACATGCGTCAGGCAAACAGCCATTTTGACTTCGACCTGGATTTGGCCGTTGAGCAATCTAACGAAAATCCTGTTTTTTACGTACAATATGCACATGCAAGAATTTGCAGTATTCTGCGCCTGATGAAGGAGCAGGGCATTGCGGTAAAACCGATTGCGGAGATCAATACCGAGCTGCTTTCGGCGCCGCAGGAAATTGCGCTGATGAAGCAGCTGGCCGAGCTGCCCGAAACCATTCGTCATGCGGCGCAGCTGCGCGAGCCGAGCCTGATTACGCGCTATGCAATGGATTTGGCGGCGGCCTTCCACGGCTTTTATGCGGCCTGCAAGGTAAACAGTGAGGATAAGGCGCTGACAGATGCGCGTTTGAAACTGGCCGACAGCACAAGAATTGCTTTGGCCAATGCGCTTACGCTTATGTCCATTTCGGCACCTGAGCATATGTAACACAAGGCATGACAGCATATTTTGACGGGGGAATGACCGAGGGCACAATAACCGCACACGATAAACGGAGGAAAAAAGAATGAAATTAACCAAAAGAATACTCATCTGTCTGTTATCTGCCTGTATGCTTTTAAGCTGTGGCGCGGCCGCAGCGGAGGAAAGTGACGGTACATACGAAATTGCCTATTTTAATTCGGTTTTAAAAGGGCTTTTGCAAAATTATAAGTTTGACGCAAACGGAGAAAACATTGCCCGTGCCGTGGCGATTGCAGCGCTGAAGGAGCATCCGGAGCTGCTGGAATCGCTGATTAATGCGGCGGCGGATCAGTTTGATAAGTATACCGACTATTACACACCGGAGGAAATGCAGAGCTTCACCTCCTCTTTAAATGAGGAATATGTGGGCATCGGCGTCAGCATCCATCGCGTCAGCGGCGCTGTGGAGATTGAATCTGTTTTCGTCGGCGGCCCTGCGGATACGGCAGGCTTAAAAGCCGGGGATAAAATTATTAAGGTCGGTGAGCAGGACGTTACAAACTGCACGGTGAATGAGCTTGTTGACTTGGTGCGCGGCACGGCAGGTACGGTTGTACAGCTTGCCGTGGCACGCGGTGAGGAATCCATTACCGTGTCGGTAACGCGTGCGGCAGTGAATGAGCGTTCGGTCAGCTATGAAGTGATGGATAACGGCATCGGCTACATGCGCATTTCCGTCTTTAACGGTAAAACGGCAAGCGAAGTGGCCGAGGCGGATGCATTTTTCCGCGGTAAAAAAATTAAAAAGCTGGTTATTGACTTGCGGAATAATCCCGGCGGTGACTTATTGGCTGTTGTGAATAGTCTGGGCTTTTTTGTACCACAGGGCAAAACCGTTGTTTCGATAGAGTATAAGGATCCCGATAAAAATTATTCCATGCGCAGCGTGGGCGATGTGAAAACACCGTATTATCAGCTTTCTGTTTTGATTAACGAAAGCTCTGCCAGCGGTGCCGAGTTGTTTGCGGGCAATATTCGGGATTATAAGCTGGGCAAGCTTGTGGGTGTGACCAGCTACGGCAAAGGTACCATGCAGGAATTTATGCGGCTGTACAGCACGGTCAGCCAGCCTATGGGTCAAATTAAGCTGACGGTGGCGGAATATGTCCTGCCGGGCGGCGATAAGGTAAATAAGGTCGGCATTAAGCCGGATTATTGGGTGGCCAATCATAAAGAACCGCTGCAAACACAAGATATGGCCGATATGGAATTTGGCGCGGATTACGGCGAAGGGACAAGCGGCAGCGGTGTGCTGGCCGTCAAACAGCGGCTGAATGCCATGGGTTATTTTGTGGGAGAGGTGAACGACCAATACGACAGAGAACTGACCCTGGCCGTTAAGCAGTTTCAAGAGGCGGCAGGCCTTCCCGTAAACGGCGTGATGGATATGGATACGCAAACCATGTTTGCCAATGTTGTGCGCGAGGTACGCGTACTGGTGGATGACCAGCTGGAAGAAGCCGTGAAGCTTTTGGAACAAAAATAAAGCAGCGGCAGCCCGAAAAGCATATAACCGAAAAAGACATAAAAAAGGGGAAAGCGCCCCGAAAAGCTACGGAGGAAAAAGCAACATGAATACTTCAAAAAAACGCATAATAGCGGTGCTGACAGCGCTGGCAATGACCACAGCGGCAGGAACGGCCTTTTCGGCCTCCAGCCTGCAGGATAAGCTAAATAGCGCAGCCAAAAGCAAAAAAGAAGCACAATCGGCCAAAGGCGAATCGAAGGAAAAACTGGCCGGCGCTATGGAACAGGTGAAAAAGCTGGATAACGAGGCAGAGGTAATTCAGGCAGAGCTGTCTGAAATCGACCGCATTATTGCAGAGGCCGACCAAAAGATTGCGAAAAAAGAGGCGGAAATTGCCGATTATGAGGTACGGATTGCGGATAACGACGAAGCCTTTCGCGCCCGTTTGCGTGCGATGGATGAATCGAACACAGCCGATTATATTGACCTGTTAATCAGCGCCAACAGCATTTCGGACTTTGTATCCCGCGTGGAAACCGTACGCGAGATTACAGAGTTTGATCAGGGCATTATTAATGAGATGATTGAACTGAAGAGGGGTGTGGAGGCCAGCCGTAATGAGGTTGTGGCCTATAAAAACGAGCAGGAAGAAGCACGTGCCCTGACCAAAACCAAGCAAAATGAACTGAATGCAAAAATCAGTGAAAAGCAAAATTACATAAAATCCCTGGAAAAGGACATCAGTAAGTATGACAGCTTAATTCAATCGGCAACGCAGCAGGAGGAGAGCCTGAAAAAGCAGATTGCCGCGCAGTCCTCTAAAAACACAAGCGTTCAAACAAAAAGCGGCTCGGCTTCTTCGGGACAGAGAATTGTCTACTCCGGCGGCGTATTTTGCTGGCCGGCACCCAGCTGCTCTTACATTTCGTCCGAATTTGGCTATCGTACCCATCCGGTTTACGGTACCAAAAAATATCACTCCGGTATGGATATGGCTGCGCCGGGCGGTTCTTCTATTTTGGCCGCGGCAGACGGCACGGTTAAATTTGCCGGATGGAACGGCGGCTACGGCAACTGTGTTATTATTGATCATGGCAACGGGATTCAAACCCTGTACGGACATTCCAGCAAGCTGCTTGTTTCGTCGGGGCAAAGTGTAAAGCGCGGCCAAAAAATTGCTTTGGTCGGCACAACAGGTACCTCAACGGGTAACCACTTGCATTTTGAAGTATTAAATAACGGTGCGGCAACCAATCCGCGGCCGTATTTGCAGTAGAATTTTATCAACTATTTTTGCAGTAGGGAGCGTGTCTGACTTTGTACAATAAAAAGCAGTTAATTGCAACAGCCGTGTGCACGGCAATTGTTGTTTGCATTTTAAATTATGTGTTTTTTGTGCAGCTCGGCGGATATCCGAGCGGTGACATGGTAACCCGTGCACGGCGCATTATTGAAGAAAATTATGTGAATCCGCTGACGGACGAGCAGCGCACCAAAATGAATGATACAGCCATAGCCGGGATGGTGTACAGTCTGGGTGACCAATACAGCAGCTATTTAAATACCGAGGCGCTGGAGGCCTACGAAGAAGATAAAAAAGAAAGCTACGTCGGTATCGGCGTCAGCGTGAATTTTGACAGTGAAAACAATGTGATGACGGTTGTTTCCCCCTATGACGGTTCACCGGCACAGACAGCCGGCATTTTGCCGCAGGATGTAATCAAAAAGGTCAACGGTGTGACGGTTACGGCCGACACCTATGATTCGGTGATTGAGGACATTAAAAACGGAGAAGGGGACAGCGTAGAGCTGACCATTCTGCGCGGCGGAGAAGAACGCGTGTTTACGGTGAAGCGCGAAGAAGTGAAGCGGCAGTCTGTTACGCATAAAATGTTTGCCGACCGTATCGGCTATGTGCGTATTTCGGAATTTATCCACAACACGGCAGATGATTTTGAAGCGGCGCTTTCCGATTTGAAGGAACGCGGCATGCAGGCGCTGATTATTGATCTGCGCAGCAACCCCGGCGGTTATGCCGATTCGGTTTTGAAAATGACGGATTCTTTGCTGCCCAAGGGTGTGATTGCCTACTTAGAGGATAACAAGGGGCAGCGTCAGTATTTTAATTCGGATGATAATTGCCTGGATATGCCTATGGCAGTTTTGATTAACCAAGGCACGGCCAGCGCGTCGGAGCTGATGGCAGGCAGTCTGAAGGCACACGGACTGGCAACGGTCATCGGTGAAAAAAGCTACGGCAAGGCGGTTGGACAGTCGTTGTATCCGCTGACGTCCAAAACGGCAATTTACCTAACCAATGCGCGGTATTTCACCCCGAACGGTGAATGTATCGATAAGGTGGGGATCGAGCCGGATATAAAAGTCTCGCTTGCAGAGGACTTAATCGGCAAAATCTCGGTTTTGGAGCCGGAACAGGATGCGCAGCTTTCTAAAGCCTTAGAGGTTTTAAAAGGAAAACTGGGCGAGTAACGCAAAATCATGACGGGATGTGACTGACACGCAAACTTTACTTTTAACAAGCGTAATATATGCACTGCTGTTTTTAATATGTTATTTTTCGGTATTTAAAGAATCCGAACCGGCCAAAAGGGTGAAGCGCCGCAGCATAGCGCCGCAAGTGGGCGCGTTGGGACTTTTGGGTCTGTTTGTCCTGCAACTGTGCATAACCGGCACCATGCCCGGCCATGTGCAGGATACGGCTCTGTTCCGACTGTGGACATCCATGGCGGAAAAACACCATATTTGGGAATATTACACAACGGCGGACTATGTTGATTATCCGCCGGTATACCTATATTTGCTGTTTACGGTGGGTAAGCTGGCCAAGCTGTTTGGGGTGGATTCGCAATCGGCGCTGTATCTGGTCTGCATTCGCAGCATCCCGATTTTTTTTGACGCGCTGACTTCACTGTGTCTGTATATTTTTGCACGGCAGAGGGTGGGCGAAAAAAAAGCGCTTTTGCTGGCGTTTTTAAGCGCGGTCAATCCATCCAATATTTTAAACTCTACGGTTTGGGGACAGGTTGACAGCGTTACCTCCTTCATGGCGGCGGCTATGCTGTTGCTTTTGTACAAAAAGCAATATATCGGCAGCTGTGCGCTGTTTGTCCTTTCGTTTTTAACCAAGCCGCAAATGATATTGTTTGCACCGATTTTCGGCTTCGTCTTTTTGGCTGATATAATGGAGGCTTGGTCGCAGACGGAAAAACGGCGGTATATGCTTCGGCAGGCGGTTTATTCCGTTTTGGCAGCTCTTGCGGTATTGCTTTTGGTACCGCTTCCCATAACGGGCGGACATTACGGACTTTTGATCGATAATTACAAAAACGCAATGGGGCTGTACCCATATGCTACGCTGAACGCTGCCAATCTGTTCGGCGCATTGGGCGCTAACTGGACGGAGGACAGCACCAAGCTTTTCGTGGTTTCGTACAAGGCGTGGGGCTTTATTTGCATTGTTGCGCTCTCGCTTTTGACGGGATATGTCAGCTTGAAACAGCGCGACAGAAGCAAAATCTTTTACTTGGGCGTTTTGATGGTGGCAGGCGTGTTTATGTTTTCGCATAACATGCATGAACGGTATTTGCAGCCTGCACTTTTGCTGCTTTTGGCAACCTATCTTGTCAGTGCGGATGAAAGCATGCTGCTGTTTTACGGCGGATTTTCCGTCACAACGTTTTTGGTTTGCGGACGTGTGCTGCTTAAAAATCAGCAGGATAGCTTTATCTACGGGGATGACCTGCAATTTCGGCTGCTTTCGGCCTGCAATGTCATTTTGTTTATTGTATGGCTTTGGCGCGCTGCACAAACAAACGGTTTTGCAATGCAGCAACAAAAAAAGGAAAAACAAAAGGGAGAACAGCCCTCTATGAAAAAAAAGAACGGCTCTGTGAAAGAAGCAAAAACAGTCGAATCGACCTTGCGAAAAACGGCCGCACCGGTGCGGCTTGTGCGCATAGATTATTGGATTATGCTGGCTTTAACCGTGTTTTATGCCATTTTCGGATTTTGGCACCTTGGCTCGCGCAGTGTGCCGGAATCGGGCTGGTATGTAGAAACACCCAGCGAGAGCCTGGTGCTGGATTTGGGCAGTCTGCAAGCGCCCAAGCAGCTGTACGTGTATACGGGGTGGATTGACCGCCGACGCTCCGATCAAGAGGTTGAGCGTGAATTTACGGTGGAATATTCCGTTGACGGCACAGAGTTTACAAAAATTAACGAGCCGATGAAGCTGGAGGCTATTTTTACCTGGAGTGTATATCGGGCATTTAAAGAGCCGTGCCGATACATCCGTTTAACCTGTGATGACGGCCGCTTGTACATTAATGAGCTGGCGCTCTTTGGCAAGTCAGAGCCGGAGCGGATCCCGATTGCAGCGGTGCAGAGTGAAAATCCGACGGCCGACCGTGTGTTTGACGAGCCGGACAAGGTTACGTATGCCTTTTCATGGTACGAAAATGCGTATTTTGACGAAATTTATCATCCACGTACGGCGTTTGAGTTTATGACTCATCGGTATCCGTATGAAAACACACATCCGCCGCTTGGTAAAATCTTTATCGCCTGCGGCATGCTGCTGTTTGGTGTCAATCCGTTCGGATGGCGCTTTTTCGGTACGCTGTGCGGTGTTTGCATGGTGCCGCTTGTTTACGTGATGGCTAAAAAAATGTTAAAACAAACGCGTTATGCGGCGATTGCGGCCTTTTTGTTCAGCTTTGACTTTATGCATTTGGCGCAAACAAGGCTTGCAACCATTGATTCGTATACGGCGTTCTTTGTCATGGGCATGTATTTGTTTATGTTTTTGCACATCGAAAAGAACTTTTATGAAACAGGCGTTGCAAAAACGCTGTGGCCGTTGTTGGGATCGGGCATCTGCTTCGGCCTGGGGGCGGCAACCAAGTGGCAGGGGATTTATGCAGGCGCAGGTTTGGCGGTACTGTTCTTTTACAACCTGTATTGCCGCTATGCCGAATATAAGCAGGCAAAAGCACATCCGGGACGGCCGCAATCGGCAGAGATTCTTCAAAACTTCAGGCCGATGGCGCTGCAAACGGTGACGGCCGGGTTCCTGTTTTTTGTGGTGATTCCGGGCGTGATCTACTTCCTTTCGTATATCCCGGCCATGATGAGCGAAACAACGGGGCTTTCGTTCTTCTTTACCAACCAAAGCTCTATGTTTAACTATCATTCGCAGTTAAAGGCAACGCACAGCTACGGTTCTTCCTGGTGGCAATGGCCGCTGGACTACAAGCCTTTGTATGCATATGCGCCCAACCGCGATTTTGTACCCAAGGGGACATCTATGGGGATTACAAGCTTTGGAAATCCGCTGATTTGGTGGATGACCATTCCGGCCGTGATTTGGTCTGTCCGTCGCTTGTGGAAACAGCGCGGTCAATTGGATTTGGGACTTTTAACGGCCGTGGTGGGCTTTTTCTCCCTGTATGCGCCATGGATACTGGTCACCCGTACGGCGTTTATCTACCACTTCTTCCCCTGCGTGGTGTTTGTGGTGCTGATGATTTGCTTCTTCCTGCGCGATTGGGAGAAAAAAAATATAACGCGGCGGCGGTGCACGTATATCTATCTGGCAGCCGTGTTAATACTGTTCGTGGCCTATTACCCCGTGTTGACGGGTATTGCCGTGCCGACGGCCTATGCAAGTGCCCTGCGGTGGATTCCGGGTTGGGTATTGGGTTAGACGCAAGAAAGGAATAATATGAGTAACATCAAAAAGAATAGCCGTGCGGGGACAAACGGCCGTATTGACCGGGACAGATGCGAAGCTTTCGGCAATCGGCGCAGCCGCACAAAAAATGAAGACAATAACCGTTCGGCCGAACGGATGACGGTGGAAGGCCGCAATCCTGTTTTTGAGGCGCTTTCGGCCGGACGTCCGATTGATAAAATTTGGATCAGCGAAACCGTCCGTCCGGGCGGCGTGGCTAAAATTACAGAACTGGCGCGGCAAAAACAAATACCCGTTCAGTTCGTAAAGCCGCAAAAGGTTGATTCAATGAGCCAAACCGAGGCCAGTCAAGGCATTGTGGCGCTGTGCAGCGCCGTGCAATATGCGCAGCTGGAGGATTTGTTTCAAAAAGCGGCAGAAAAGGGCACACAGCCGTTTTTCATTTTGGCGGATGAAATTACCGATCCGCATAACCTAGGCGCGATTATACGCAGCGCCAACGCGGCCGGAGCCGATGGTGTGATTATTCCCAAAAACCGTTCGGTCGGGCTGGATGCGGTAGTGGCCAAAACCTCTGCCGGGGCGTTGTATCACACGCCGGTTGTGCGCGTTACCAATCTGGTGCAAACGGCCGAAGGTTTAAAAGAACGCGGTCTTTGGCTTGTCGGGGCCGATATGAACGGGTCATCGGGTCTGTATGACACAGACTTAACGGGTGCTGTCGGCCTTGTTGTCGGTTCGGAGGGTAAGGGCATATCCCGACTGTTAAAGAACACCTGTGATTTTCTGGTCAGCATCCCCATGCTGGGGGAGACAGAGTCGCTCAACGCATCGGTTGCGGCGGCGGTTATGATGTATGAAATTGTGCGGCAAAGGCTGCAAAACAGACAATAAATGATTGAATAACGGAGGTATAAGACTATGTATGCAGGAATTGATTTAGGCGGTATTAATATTGCGGTCGGCTTGGTGGATGACGATTACAGCATGATCGCAAAAGGCTCGGTACCGACGGGACGCGAGCGTACGTTTGGTGAAATTATGAAGGATGCGGCAGATCTCATTAACCGCCTGGTAACAGAAAGCGGCCGCACGGTGGCAGAAATCCGTGCCATCGGCATGGGGACACCGGGTGTGCCGGATGTGGAGAAAAAAACGGTTATTTACGCCTGTAACCTGCCGCAGGTGCACCATTCCAGCTTAAAGGACGAGATGGCAAAATATTTCCCCGGTGTGCCGGTTTATGTTGAAAATGATGCCAATGCGGCAGCTTACGGCGAAATTTTGGCCGGTGCGGCCAAGGGTCTTGCCAATGCGGTTGTGGTTACGCTGGGTACGGGCGTTGGCGGCGGCGTTATTATTGATAATAAAATTTATGCCGGCTTTAACCATGCAGGCAGTGAAATCGGCCATATGGTTTTAAACTTTAACGGCCCCAAGTGCGGATGCGGCCGCAACGGCTGTTTTGAAGCATATGCTTCGGCTACGGCGCTGATTCAGCAGACGAAGGAAATGATTCAGTCCTATCCGGACAGCGTGATTCATGACATGATTGACCATAACCCCGATAATATTAACGGCAAAACCGCTTTTGATGCGGCTAAGCAGGGCGACAGAGCCGGTGAAAAAATTGTGAGCAAGTATTTGGAATATCTCGGTATCGGCGTGATGAACATTGTGAACATGCTGCAGCCGGAGGCTATTGTCATCGGCGGCGGTATCTGCAAGGAGGGGGAATATCTGCTTGCGCCGCTGCGCAAATATGTGGCAACGTATGCCTACACCAATGAAGTGCCGCAGACAAAATTGCTGGCGGCCAGCCTGGGAAACGATGCCGGTATTATCGGTGCGGCTATGCTTTGGAAACAGCAGGAGCAGTAAAAGCGGATACCCCTTGGGTAAATGTGCCCAAAAATGATAAGCAAAGTTTATGAAATATAGAAAATCCTTTTGAAAAAACGTGAAAATTTTATAAAATCATAATTTTCCTCTTTATTTTTCTTTGTGAATGTGCTATACTGTTAGTAGCTGTACCGGGCATTTAGGAAGGATGACCTTCTGCTTGCCCGTGGAATACATATGCAAAAGGCGCTAAGAAAGTAAGCAAAGTTTTTGACCTTGAAATCGCAAGAGCCATGCTGCTGCATTTTACAAGGTCGGGTTGGGAGGAAACATGAAAACAAAATCCAAAAAAAAGCTTTGGATTGTATTGCTGATTGTTTTGGTTGTGTTATGCGGCCTGCTTGCGGCAGGGTATTTGGCAGTCAATAAGGCGTTTTCCGTTATTACGGATTCGTTTTATAAATCCTCCGTCGTCTTGGAAAATCCGTCCGGCGGGTCAGAGCAGCAAGCGGAGGGGCAGGGTGAAAGCCAAAGCGAGGATGCGGCACAAGGGCAGGAAGCAGCGGACGGCGCCAAAACAGTGCTGCCCGGAGAAATCAGCCGTGCTGCGGAGCGTTACGGTATTTCGCCGGAAAAGCTGAAGCTGACCCCGGCCGAAATCAAGGAGCTTGAAAAAAAGGTATCCTTTGCCGATAAAGTTGCGGTTTTGAATATTTTAAGCAGCGGTCTTTCCGCTTCGGAATATAAAGAACTGATCGTCATGTTAAATGACGGCATCAGCAGCAGCGACATGCAAAGAGCCTATCAGATTTTAAGCAAAAGCTTATCAGCCGAAAACAAGGGAAAGGTTTTGCAATACTATCAAAAGTATGCTGATTTAATTAAATAACGTTTACATTTTTTACATTCACAATAAAAACCTAAAAGGAGAGTGCAAGCAATGAAAAAAGCAGTAAGCGCAATTTTGGTCGTTGTGATGACGGTTTTATGCCTGTTTTCAACGGTCAGCGTTTCAGCCGCAAATGATGCAGTGCTGAACGGAGATGTTTTAACGGAAATGATTGGTTTTTTGGGTGACAATATGCCCGACACCGCCGCAAGACGGACAGAGGTATATAACATTCTGGAAAACTACATGGCAACAACCGATGCCAATGCAGAAGCATTGATTACCACGGTGAACAGTCTGACAGATGATTTAAGCACGATTACAGATCCCGGCTTAAAGAACATTGCCGAAAATCTGGAAACCAAGCTGGCAGCAAACGGCAAGCATCTGGTTGATTATAAGGCTAAGATGCTGTTGGTGCTGGATATGATTGCCAGTCTGCCTGCTTCTGACAGAGCCGCAGCCGTTGCAGCTTTCAGAAGCATGAAGAACGAAGCCATCACAGCGCCTGATGCAACATACATTCCCCAATGGCTTGAGAATGAGAAAAAGCTCAGTGAAAAGGATGGATTTCAGACAGCGCTGCAGGCTGTGTATGATCAGTTCGTACCGAAGAAGGAGCAGCAATATGCATTGATGGCAAACGGTATCGGCGGTAATGCCATTGCTGCACTTTCCAAGGCTTTTCAGGGCAATCTGTTTCTAACCGATGATTCCGTCGGCGGTACAGACTTTGCGGTTAAGACAAGCAAAGCAAGCTTTGTAAGTGCGCTGAAAACCAATCTCAGCAAGCACTTTGACACCATTAACGGCAAAGAACTGACCGGCGAAAATATTTTAAATGCGTTTGTTGCAGCTATCAATACATATTCAAAGGCACAAAAGGCAAACATCAGAACCGTATTGGGTGATCCTGCGGTGAATCTGTACGAGCCGAAGACGGCTCCGGCAACCCCGACCCCGACCGCGAAGCCTTCGTCCGGCAGCAGCAGTTCACGCCGTGACAACACGTCCTCATCGGGCAGCAAAAAGAATAATTCCTTCAAGGTCAACTTGACCACATATGCAACACCTCAGCCCCCGGCAGAAGCTGCAGAAGGTTACCTCTACGATGATACAAGAGATCATTGGGCTAAGAATTACATTGCCGCATTAACGCAGCGCGGTATTTTAACCGGCTATGGTGACAAAACCTTTAAGCCGGATATGGGTGTAACCCGTGAGGAAATTGCGGTTATATTAACACGTGCACTGGGTCTTGAGGCAGCTGCAAGCGTTGCACCGGTCACAAGCTTTAACGACAGAAGCTACATCTCCAGCTGGGCTATTGATGCCGTAAACGTAATGGTTCAGTACGGCATTTATGAAGGCTATGACGATGGATACTTCCGTCCGCAACAGGTTATTTCGAGAGAAGAACTGGTTGCAGTTGTTATTCGTATCTTCAGCGGCGATTTGGCTAAGAATGATCTTTCTTACACCGATAAAGACCAAATCGGCGAATGGGCAAGAGAGTACCTTGAAAAAGCAGCAGGCTTGAGCCTGGTTGAAGGGTATCCGGATGGTTCCTTCAAGCCGGCCAGAACCATTACAAGAGCTGAAGCTTCCAAGGTAATTTACAACTTCATGCACTATGCAGGTTTACTGAAGTAAGTCATTGCATGATTGACAACATTTAAGATTTTGATTCAGCGGGGGCAACAGCTCCCGCTGAATTTGTTTACGGCACATGTTGTGTTTAAGCAAGTAAAATTGGGAGGTGTAATTTATGTTTAAAAAACTGCTTGTCCTGCTCTTGACGGTATGCCTGGCTTTTTTACCGGCTTTGGGCGCAGCAGCCGACGGCGAAGACGTGCTTTATAAAGCGGTTTCGGCCTTTAACAGTATCGGTCGTGACATGGTGATACCGGCACTGCCGTTTTTAAGCACAAATAACGGACTTGATATGCTGGAAGCAGCGCTGGAAAAAGAAGTAAACGGAGAGGATCCCGGCCTGATTATGGGTCCGGCAATCCGCATGGCTTTAGAGTATACGGATGCCGAAACGCTCAAAAAGCTGATCGCTTCAGTTCGTTTGCTGAGCGAAGATTTCAGAGGAAAGGTGCAGGTTTACTACCAGCGTCTGGAGGAGCTTCCTTCATCGGCCTACGATGTACAGGGGGCAGAGATTATCTTAAAGCATTTGACGCGGATAGACAGCCGATTACCGGCGGCTCTTGAAAAACATCAGCTTACCACGGGCGTGATTGCAAACATCATGCATGCCTGTGCGGCAGAAAACGGTACGCCGCCGATTTTGCGGCTGGTTAAGGGCAGCTTTGAAGTGAATTATTATAACAAAAGAATTTACGAGGGTTTGCAGGAAATTTGGCCGGATGCCGATTTTGAAGGATTTTTACAGGGCGTGGCGCAAAATCTTAATGAATCGTACAGTACGGATGAAAAAAAATCGGTAGCAAACTATTTAAAGAGCGTCAACATGTTAAAGACGGACGGCAATACCATTTCGGACGGAAACAACGGCAGCCAAACGAATCGGCCTTCTGACCCGAACCAACCTTCTAAGCCCGATCAGCCGACGACCGATTCGTTTACGGTAGCGGAAAGCGGCGTGGTTCGCCGTCCGTACAGCGGTACGGCTCCGGTTGTGTATAAAGTGGAAAACGGAACGGAAACGCCGGTTAAACTGGCGCTGTACATTGACGGGCAGATTGTGGCCAAGCTTTCGGCAGGGCAATATGTGGTACGGGAAGCCGCACCGTATTTTACCGATTGTGATACCTGGGCGAAATCGTATATCGAGACGCTGTATGCGCGCGGCATTGTCAGCGGCAAGGCTGACGGATGCTTTATGCCGACGGATACGATTACGCGTGAGGAATTTGTGAAGCTGATTGTTGAAATGTTTGATATGCTGGATGCTTCGGCTGTCAGCAGCTTTGAGGATGTGATATCCGATACGTGGTATGCACCTTATGTTGCTTCGGCCGAACAAAACGGGTTGGTCAGCGGTATCAGCAGTACGGAATTTGGCGTCGGCGCCGGTATTCGTCGGCAGGATATGGCCAAAATCATCAGCACAATTTTGGAAAAGCAGGGTATAACGCCGCAGGCCGGTGATGCTTCGGCTCTTCACGATTATGAGCAAATTGCGGCATATGCACAGCCGCATGTACTGAATATTTGCCGTTTGGGCATTATTTCGGGCGATGAAAACGGGTATTTTAATCCCATGCAATTTGCCAGCCGGCAGGAGGCCGCCAAGATGATTTACGGCATGCTGGAGACGCTTTTAAAAACGGCATAATACCGCATAAAACGCCTATTTTAAGCGGCTTTGCGGCTTTTTATGCAATGTTACTAAAATAATTTTTTAAATTTTGGTTAAAAATTTAGCGCGATTTGTGGTATCATAAGTAATGTAAAGGGATATGTAATTCATGAGGAGGTAAAAATATGGCAAGTCTTAATCTAAAAGGCATATATAAAAAATATGCCGGTGGGGTTACGGCTGTAAGCGACTTCACTTTAGATATTGAAGATAAAGAGTTTGTCGTTTTAGTTGGTCCCTCGGGCTGTGGTAAATCAACCACTTTGAGAATGATTGCCGGTCTTGAGGAAATTAGTGAGGGTGAGCTTTACATCGGCGACAAGCTGGTCAACGACGTTGCCCCGAAGGATAGAGATATTGCAATGGTTTTCCAGAACTATGCACTTTATCCGCATATGACAGTTTTCGACAACATGGCATTCGGCTTAAAACTGAGAAAAATGCCGAAGGCAGAAATTAAAAAGCGTGTGGAAGAAGCTGCAAGAGTTTTGGATATCGAGCACCTGCTCGACAGAAAACCGAAGGCTCTTTCCGGCGGTCAGAGACAGAGAGTTGCGCTGGGTCGTGCCATTGTGCGTGAGCCTAAGGTATTCTTGATGGACGAACCGCTTTCAAATCTGGATGCTAAGCTGAGAGGTCAGATGCGAACCGAGATCAGCAAACTGCACAAGAGACTGCAAACAACATTTATTTACGTAACGCATGACCAGATTGAGGCCATGACGATGGGTACAAGAATCGTTGTCATGAAGGATGGTTTCATTCAGCAGATTGATTCTCCCCAGGTTCTTTACGAAAAGCCTGTTAACGTATTTGTTGCCGGCTTTATGGGCAGCCCGCCGATGAACTTCATCGATGCTGTTTTGGATAAGGCAGCAGACGGCGGCTTGCAGCTGACATTTGGCAGCACAACCGTTAAATTGCCCGAAGCAAAGGCAAAAGAGCTGGAAGGCTCTGAGTATATCGGTAAAAAGGTTGTTATGGGTATTCGTCCCGAAAACATTCATGACGAAGCTATCATGGCAAGCTTAACACCGGATTGCTCTGTATCGGCTCATGTTGATGTTACCGAAATGATGGGTGCTGAAACCTATCTGTATGTAACAATCGAAGGTACACCGTTTGTTGTTCGCGTTAATCCGAGAACAACCGCAAAAGCCGGTGACGACATCAGCCTGATTTTAGAGGGCAACAAGATTCATCTGTTTGATAAAGAAACAGAAATGGCTATTTTAAACTAGTCTGAATTGACCGATAAGGTCTTGCAAGCGATACAATAAGCGCGTGCTTATTGTATCGCTTTTTTATGTTT
>UQYH01000037.1 GCA_900545185.1 uncultured Eubacteriales bacterium
GGTTTTTGCGGTACACGCCCGCGAAAACCGCATTTTTAAGTCAGAGGGGGATCCCCCTCTGACAACTCCCCAAGTTGGATGGTAATATAGTTTTTCGACAGTCTGAAATGCAGACCGTAAGCTTGCGGTCTGCATTTTATTATTTCTATAATTTGATTTAATTTCCGCTGTTTTCCTTTAATACCTTTGCAATCGCTTCTCCGGCAAAACGTCCGGCACGCTTTGCCTCCTCCAGCGTGTTCACGCCCGTCCCCACCTCAATAATCATAGATCCCTTGGTTTCGTGCTGGTTAAACCGCTCTGTACGCAAATTAATCGAGCGGCACAAGCCGGGCTGCGTTTGGTTCAATTCGTTTTGAATTTTAACGGCAAAGCTTAAATTGTGCCGCCAATCCGGATGTTGCAGCCCCATGGCATCCGTTCCCATTACGAACATAATCTGCGCTGCCTTTTGGCCGTCCGCCGCTGTAAACGTGGGCTTAACCATGGTGCCGTCATCGCGCTTGATATAGTCGCGGTGTACATCCAGCACCACCTCAATGGTGGGGTGTGCACGCAAATTGGATTCGATTAAGGCCAGCGCCTTTTTATAAGACTGATTATAAGAAGGGTTATCGTTTTGCGTGGTATCGTGTATAATCTCTATTCCGGCGGCACGGATAGACTCTGCTATGGCATCGCCCACCGCCACAACATTCATATTGGGGTCGGTGCTGCGGCTGCCCGCACTTTCGGCATAGGCTTCGGAGGTGTGCGTATGCATGATTAAAACGCGCGGCCCGTTATAGGGCGACGAAAAGGAAAGCGGCGCCGCAAGCAGCGTTTGCGCATCAATATCATAATTGGGAGAATTGATAAAGGTAATGCCTTTTGCAGCGGCGTTTGTCTCTAAAACATTATCGTAACGCACCTCCGGTGCAGGTGTTGCCTCCGGCGCTTTTGCTTCTTTTTTTATAACGCCGCCGTACCTGGCCGCATATTTTTTGCACATGGCCTCCGATGCCCGAATACTGAGAACGGAATCTGCCAAAATGTCATAAACCGAAAACCGAAGCCGGCTGACCGTATCGGTTTGCAAGGACGGAATGCCGTTTTGCAGACTTTTTAGTAATATTTGAGAGGAGGGTGTCGCAAGCTGCGCATGATTGCCGATCAGCAGAGCACCGGCAAGCAGCAAAATTATGTAGAAAACCGGCCGTACAGCGGCGTTGTGCAGTGAAATGACATGACCCGAAAAAGCTCTTTTTCGTTTTCTTTTTTGTACATACATGTTCAATCTCCTTTGCATGTTCCGGATGTTTATCAAGCAGTTTTACTAGTATGCATATTCCGTTTTTGGTTAAAATATTCCGGTTTCTTTATATATTTAACGAAAATTGCTTATGGTCAAAATATTATATAACGTTTTCTGCTTCCATGTAACGTGAAGATTACGAGAAAAAGTCAAATTGTTACAATTGTTGCTGATTTGTAATGTAAATGTAACATTTATGTCGAATCATGCGATTATGCGGCATAGCTTTTCTTTGGGTTGTACTATATAATGTAGCCTGTTGGCAGAGTTAACTATATCATGTATTTTCCCGAAAAAAATTCAGCCAACTATCATTTGAAAGGAGGATTACCTGATAAAATGAGGTATCCTTTAGAATCGGTACATGTTGTACCGGAAAGCAGCGACACTGATGGATTTGATCTGGACTACTACATATTGGAAAAGGAGGTGCGAATTGAAGAAAGAAATGTCAAGCGGTTTGGCATAGAAATTTACAAACGCGGCAAGCGTACAAACGGAACACCCTATATTGAGTATCGTAAAATATTTGATGTGTTTGCAACGGCAGAAGAAGCCGCCGAAATGCTGCGGCTGATGGCACGCAACACTGTTACACCGATTTCTATGCAATATGTTTTGGAGGATATGCTTGGCGTAACAACTTTTACGGGAGAAGCTTTATTTATGGAACAAGCCGTATCATAAAACAGAATATAGTATCGAAAGAAGCGGCAGAGGGTGATCATCCCCCTGCCGCTTCTTTCGGTATTACAGCTTTAAAAGCTCGGCATAGGGATCGCCGTTTTCAATATGCACAATTGCATATGAATAGTCGGGGTAACGGAGCGCACCGGGATTGACCAGCAAAATGCCCTCCTCTGTCACAGTCACCGCACGATGCGTATGACCGTAAAGCGCAACGCGGCACTTTTTTGCCTGCGCCGCAGCCACAAGGCCTGCATGTCCGCTCCGTACACGTTCCATATGGCCGTGCGTGATATAAAACGGTACGCCGCCCCAGGTGCAGCAAACAAAGCGCGGATGCTGTGCAAACCAATCGTTATTGCCGCTGACGGCAACAAACGGCATCATCTGCGGCAGATGTCCGGCAAGATAATCACTGTCATCATCCACATCGCCGCAATGTACGACCGCGTCGATGTCCGTTTGTTCGCGCAGTACACTGTCAATGGCCGATGTATCACCGTGCGTATCACTCATGGCCAAAATTTTCATACCGAACCTCCCTCTGCAAAATTACGCAGCATGCAAAGTCCCGCTTGTCCGCTTTTTTCGGGATGAAACTGCGTGAGGAAAATATGATCCGTTTCCACAAGCACATCGGCCACGGCACCGTATGTGACTGTAGCCGCCACCGTACTTGTATCGGCCGCATCCACATAATAGGAATGGACAAAATAAACATAAGGCGCCTGCGGCAGACCGCGAAGCAGGCGAGATTCTTTTTGAACCTCTAATTGATTCCAGCCGATTTGCGGAATTTTAAGGCCGCTGTCTGCCGGAAAACGGCGTACCGTACCGTGCAGAATTCCTAAACCCTCCGCATCGCCTTCTTCACTGTAATCATACATCAGCTGCATGCCGAGACAAATACCCAAAAACGGCGTTTTTTGTTCAATCACGCGGTGGATGACTTCCGTCAGCTTTGCCGCCTTTAACTTATCCATCGCATCGCGAAACGCACCAACGCCGGGCAGCACAACCTTATCTGCCGCAAGAATCGTATCGGGGTCGGCGGTGACGGTAACAGGCTGACCGGCATATAAAAAAGCTTTTTCTACACTTTTTAAGTTTCCTGCATCATAATTAATAATTGCAATCATGCATTGCCTCCTACTGCCCCAACAAGGTTTTTACGGTTTGTACCAGCTGCATAATGCGCTCGGATTCCATCTTCATGCTCACGCGGTTCACCACAAGGCGCGCCGAAAGGTCGCAAACCTCCTCCAGTACAACCAATCCGTTTTCATGCAGGGTTTTGCCGCTTTCCACAATATCCACAATCACCTCGGAAAGTCCGACAAGCGGCGCCAGCTCTACCGAGCCGTGCAGCTTAATAATTTCGACCGATTGTTTTTTGACAAGATGATAATAATTTTTTGCAATTTGCGTATATTTGGTCGCCACGCGCATGTTATGAATATGATCCAGCTTGCCCTCCAGCTCCTTTGGCCCGGCTACCGCCATGCGGCAGCTGCCAAAGCCCAGGTTCACCATTTCATACAAATCTTTACCGGCCTCCAAAAGCGTGTCCTTGCCGACAACGCCGATGTCGGCCGCGCCGTATTCCACATAGGTCGGTACATCACTGGCCTTTACCAAAATAAATTTAAATTTGTTTTCTTCGTCCGTAAAAATCAGCTTGCGCGTTTTTTCACGCATTTCGGCCACATGCAGACCTGCCTGTTCGAGCAAATCCAGCGTCAGCTCTGCCAGCCGTCCTTTCGCCAGGGCAATTGTTATATATTCCATATGGTATCAGTCCTTTCCGTTACAAGCGTCACAGCAGCAATCCTCATCATGCTCATGCGCCAGCAGCTCATGCAGATTCATAGGGATTTTTTCATCCGTTTCCAAATTATGAATCCAGGCAGTTTCATCCTCCGCAATCATAAGAAGCGCCTGTATATGATTGGCCTCGGCATACGCATACAATGCCACCACGTCCTCACCGCACAGCGCCTGCTCTGCCACATAGCCCTCCTCGCGCAGCTCGTTTAAAACACGATAGCCCAATGCCGCATCGGCCGATGCAACCAAAAACTCCGCACCCTCCGGCTCCGCCAAGCGATTTTGCCGTTCCAGCACGGTTAAAAGTCTGTCCGTTCCAATGGCCATACCAACAGCGCTTAAACTGGTGCCGAACTCACCCGTCAATCCGTCATACCGTCCGCCGGCACAAACGGAATACCCGATACCGTGCGTAATACCTTTAAAAATAATACCCGTGTAGCGGTTAATGCCCTGCACCAAGGATAAGTCAATGGAAACATAATCCTCATACCCATAATCGCACAGCAGCGAATACACATTTTTAAGGTTTTCAAGAGCCGCCACGGCTTTGTCGCTCAGTTTGTCCGTCTCCAGCGAATCGAAAACCTCCACGCCGCCAAAACGCGTCGGAAGCGATTCCAGCAAGGCAGCCGATTCGGCATCTAAAGACTTGTCCTGCAAAAATTCATGAATGGCCAAAGAATCTTTTTTATCAATTAATGTACAAAGAACTTCCGCCTCGTCACCCTGCAAGCCCGTTTGACCAATCACGGCCTTGCAAAACTCCACCTGACCGATTTCAATTTGAAAACATTCCAGCCCGGCGGCTAAAAGCGCTTCAATGGCACAGGCAATCACTTCGGCATCCGCCAAATCGCCCTGTGCGCCAAACAGCTCAATGCCTGCCTGACAAAATTCACGCTGACCGGAGGCGTATTCATCAATATACCGAAACACCTTGCCGCAATAATACAGGCGTTTGGGATAAATGCCGTCATCCAGCTTCGATGCCACCATCCGCGCCAGACAGGTGGTAATATCCGGCCGCAAAACCAAAATACGGCCTTGCGCATCAAAAAATTTATACATCATTTCCTGCGGAATTTTACCTGCATGCGTATTAAACGCGTCATAAAATTGCATAACGGGCGTTTCGGCCACCTGATAGCCAAAGCCCTCAAACACCGTCGCGATGGCGTTTTCCATTCTCATTTTATTGGTACATTGCCGCGGCAGCACTTCCTGTGTGCCGTCCGGTGTGTATCGTTTCCAGTCTGACATAACGGCCTCCTGTATTTTTATGAAAATTATATAAGGTATTGTAACACAAATTGCGTGATTATGCAACGAAAATTTCAAAAAAATTGAAAAAACAGTGAAAAAGCAGGAAAAATGATGAATAAATATGCAGAAAGCATAAAATTATGCAAAACAAAGGTTTGCATGCAAAAATTGTAATGCCTAACAGCTTAAAAATAAAAAGCCTTATCCGTTTACTGTAAAAAATATTTGCTTTTTTCTTTACATAGTGATATAATGGAATTAGTTCTGTAACAGATGAAGCTATTACTTCAAGGAAAAAATCCAACATCGTCATTCATCTAAATTTATACATAAAAAAACAGAAGAATAATGAGGGTGAATCATGAATACCATGCAAAAATTTTCAATACTTGAGTCAAACATTGCTTCGCAGGAAACATCTTCGCGTGTGGTGCTTCCGTTTGATAAGAACGGTGAATATTATGTGGACAACATCGGTGATATTCCCGCAATGCCCATATATAATTTTTTAAAGAGAGCATTTGACATTTTTGCATCTGTCATCGGGCTGATTGTTTTACTGATTCCGATGTTGATCATTGCCGTTGTAATTAAATGTGTCTCTTACGGTACTGTTTTTTATAAGCAGGAGCGTCTCGGGCTGAACGGAAAAAAAATTCAGGTTATTAAATTCCGAACCATGCGAATGGATGCCGAAGCCGCCGGCGCACAATGGTCCGCCGGCGATTTCGATCCGCGGATTTTCCCGTTCGGCCGCGTTTTAAGGCGTTCCCGTGCTGATGAACTTCCACAGCTTTTATGTATTCTTAAAGGAGATTTAAGCTTTGTCGGCCCAAGACCGGAACGGGAATGTTTTTATAAAGAATTTGAAACATATGTGCACGGATTCAGCGAACGCTTAAAAGTGAAGCCCGGATTAACCGGACTTGCACAAGTCAGCGGCGGATATGATTTAAAACCGGAAGAAAAAATCATTTATGATGTGAAATACATAAAAACAAGGTCAGTATGGCTGGATTTAAAAATCATTTTTCAAACAATCGGTGTCGTGTTTTCACATGACGGAGCCAAATAAATTCTGTGTCATGTACTAAGGCATTAGGGAGTCAAGCCCCATATGGTTTAAGCAGGCTAATTTCTTAAAATACAAGGCATATGAGGTTTAACCCTCTAATGCCTTAGGCATAACTAATTTATAAAGGAGTTGAAAACAGTGGCAGAAAAAAATAAGGTTTTGGCCTTTGACTTCGGTGCCTCCAGCGGGCGCGCCATGCTGTTTACATTTGACGGCGAAACACTTTCCATTGAAGAAATGCACCGTTTTTCCAACGATCCGGTTTTGGCCGGCGGCAGCTTTCATTGGGATGTTTTGCGTCTGTTTCACGAGATTAAAACCGGTATTTTAAAAACCATTAATGCCGGTCATCGTGATATTTTATCCATCGGTATTGATACCTGGGGTGTTGATTTCGGCTTGTTTGACAAAAACGGCAAGCTGCTCGGCAATCCCTATCACTATCGTGACAGCCGTACGGACGGGATGATTGAACAGGCTGACCGCGAAATCGGCAAAAAGTATATTTTTGACCATACGGGGATTCAGTTTAACTTTTTTAACACGCTGTTCCAGTTAATGGCCATGCGCGGCGAACCGATTATGGATATTGCCGAACGTTTGCTGTTTATTCCGGATATTTTTAATTACTTTTTAACCGGCAACATGACAAACGAATACACCGAGGCTTCAACCTCTCAGCTATTAGACGCAAACAAAAAGACGTGGGATACCGAACTGATTGAAAAGGCCGGGATTCCGACGCGCCTGTTCGGCGATATTACACAGCCCGGCACGGTTGTGGGCTATCTGACGGACGCACTGTGTGAAGAGCTGGGCTGCCCGAAAATTCCGGTTATTGCGATCGGCTCACATGATACGGCTTCGGCCGTGGCCAGTGTGCCGGTAACGGAGGCCTATCCCTATGCGTACATCAGCACGGGCACCTGGGCGCTGATGGGCGCCGAGCTGGATACGCCCGAAATTACGGAATCCTCTTACAAATATAACTTCACAAACGAAGGCGGCGTTTGCGGTAAAATCCGCTTTTTGAAAAATATTATGGGACTGTGGATTGTGCAGGAATCCAAGCGTCAATGGGAGCGTGAGGGCAAAAGCTTTACCTTTAACGATTTAGAGCAGGCTGCCCGTGCGGCCAAGCCGCATCAATCCTTTATTGACCCGGACGATCACAGCTTTGCAGCCCCCGGTAACATGCCGGAGCGGATTCGCGCATTTTGCCGCAAAACCGGTCAGCCCGTGCCGCAGACAGAGGGCGAAATTGTGCGCTGCGCTATGGAAAGCCTGGCCTTTAAATGCCGCATGGTGGCCGATGCTTTAGAGGATGTACAGGGCAAAAGCCTTGAAGCCGTTCATATGCTGGGCGGCGGCATTAAGGATACCATGTTTTGCGAATTTGTGGCCTGCGCAACAGGCAAACGCGTTTTGGCCGGTCCCGTAGAAGCAACCAGCACCGGCAACGCCGTTATGCAGCTGATGGCAATGAACAAAATCAGCGATTTGATGGCTGCACGCAAAATGATCAAAGCCTCCTTCCCGATTCAAACCTACGAGCCTGCGGACAAGGCAGAATGGGAAGAAGCCTACAAAACATTTAAAACCATTGCAACATTTTAGTTAATTATATGCCAAGCGGCATAAACAGATAGGAGTATGATACACAATGAAATTTGAAATGATGCATCCGGCAGAACAGATTGTTATGATCATGGATCGTATTTACCGATACGGCATGACAACCACCTCCGGCGGTAACCTCTCGATTATGGACTCGGACGGAGATTTATGGATTACACCGGGCGGTATTGACAAAGGCAGCTTAACCGTGGATGATATTATGCAGATTAAGCCCGACGGTACGGTAATCGGCCGCCATAAGCCCTCCAGCGAGCTGCCGTTCCACTTGGCGCTGATGCATCACCGCCAGGGAACAAAAGCCGTACTGCATGCGCATCCGCCGGCACTTGTTGCTTTCAGTATCGTACGTCAAAACCCGAAAACCGATATTACAACCGAGCTGTACCGTCTGTATCAGCGCGGCGGTATTAAAATGGCAAAATACGAAATCCCCGGCAGCGAGCTTTTGGGCGACCGTATTTTAGAGGCCTTCAGCGAAGGCGTAAATGCCGTTATGCTGGAAAACCACGGCGTTGTTATCGCATCGGATAACCTGTTTGACGCCTTTAAGATTTTTGAAACCTTAGAGTTCGGCGCACGTCTTGAAATTAACTCCAACATTTTGGGTACGCCGCGCTCCTTAACGGCAGAGGACTATGAGGTTGCCAAAAATACACAGCTGCCGCCGGAGCTTTCGGACTATCATGACCACATTATCTCCAGCTACGAAAAGAGGGAACGCACCAAAATGTGCGGTTTGGTAAAACGTGCTTATCAGCAGCGTTTGTTCAGTTCCACACAGGGTACCTACTCCTGCCGTATCGACAAGGATACCTTTATCATCACGCCTTTTGATATGGATCGTATGTATTTGGAGCCGAGCGACATTGTAGCGATTAAAAACGGCAAGCGTGAGCAGGGCAAAATTCCCAGCCGCAGTGTACGGCTGCATGAGGAAATTTATAAAAAGCACCCCGAAATCAATTCGGTTATCATTGCGTATCCGCCGAATGTTATGGCCTTTAACATTACCGGCCAGGAATTTGACTCGCGCATTATTCCCGAAAGCTACATTATGCTGCGTGACATTCCGCGTCTGCCATTCTCAACCGCATATTCGGATCCGAAGGTCGTTGCCGACACAATTAACGAAAGCACCCCTGTTGTTATGATTCAAAACAGCTGTCTGGTAACAACCGGCGTCAGCCAGCTGCAGGCGTTTGACCGTTTGGAGGTTGCGGAATTTTCGGCCAAGGCGCTGATTTTCTCCAAGCAACTGGGTGATATTGTTAAAATCACACCGGAACAGGTAGAAGAAATTAACGAATCCTTCCACTTAAAATAAGCTTTGCCACAAGTTTTGACAACTGCATTGGGACTGACGGAAATGAAAGACAAAACAAAGCTAAAAGAAATTATATGGATTTGCTTAACCATCGCTGTGATAACCGGCATCGGCTCCTGGCTTTTATATGCCGACCAAAAACGCGAAGGCACCTTTGGTGAAGATTACATATACACCGAGGCAGACCCTTCTGCCGTGCGCAGTGTACCGACCCCATCACCCGAACCGACCGCAGAGCCGGTGGCAGAGGAAAACAAGGTAGAGCTGAACACGGCAACCAAGGAAGAACTGATGACCCTTCCCGGTGTGGGCGAAGGCCTGGCAGACCGTATTATTGCACAGCGTGAAAAAATACCCTATAAACAGCCGAGAGATTTAAAAAAAGTCTCCGGCATTGGGGATAAAAAATTTAAAAAGATATATCCGTATATCTATGTGCAGGAAAGCAGTGCGGCAGAATAACCGCCAAGGCTCTTTGCCGCATAAGCATGTTGAATATCGGCCTGTTTGCGGCGCCGAAATTGTAAAATAACCTGTATATAAAAATTCTGTTTTGCATAATTTGCATAAAAGGACAACCGATAGGTTGTCCTTTTATGCTTTTTTCTTTGCAAAGACTGTGCCTATCAGTAAAACAGCCAACAAAACCAAAAGGTAGGAAAGCAAATCCCGTCCGTGCGCAAGGCAGGCCGAAAAGACCATAAACAAGCAGCTGACCACGGCCGCACAAGGCACCGCGAAACGCTTGAACGCATTGCGCTGTTTTCCTTTTACCATCATCATAATAAAAATCGGGATGTACAGAGCGTACAAGGTGATAGACGGCAGCTCCGTTATGTCGAACCGCCAAAAACCAAGTCCGCCGACCAAATCGGCAACATAAAAATAGGCAAGCCAAACCGTGCAGAAAAGAAGCCCCAAAACTGCCGATTCGGCCGGCATATCGGTAGACGGATGCAGCGTTGAAAACAGTTGCGGCTTCGGCCCCTCGCCGCGCGCGGCAAGCGAATACAAACCGCGTGAACAGCCCATCATAATACCGTTTAACGTACCCAGGCACGAAATGATGACAAACACAAACAAAAGCACACCGCCCACTTGCGGAAAAAGGCTCTCAAACGCAAGACGGATTCCGTTGTCTCCGCTTTGCATAATCAGCTGCTTGGGCACAACGCCCGAAAGGCCTATATAATAGACCGTATATACCGCAATCACAATGCAGGAGCCAAGAAGCAGAGCGCGCGGCAGGGTGCGCTTGGCATCCTTTAATTCCGCATTGATACAGGTGGCCACAATCCAGCCGTCATATGCATACGCCGTGGCCGAAAGCGCAACAAAAAGCGGATGCGCGGTCTGCTCTGCTCCGCCTGTCTCGGCCGCCATCAGCTCTGTTTGCAGATTTTCGGCCAGCATGCCGTTTTTAAGACCGACAATCGTCCCCGCAATACCCATCACAAGCAGGGGAATCAGCTTAATCACCGTACAGGTAATCTGAACACGCCCGGCAAGAATGGGCGAAAGCGTGTTGACCGCAAAGCTGAAAATTAAAAAAACGGCCGTTAGCAAAAGCGCCTCGCCGCCCGTGGTGGAAAGACCGAGCAGCACGCAGCTGTAGCGCGCCGCCACCCACGCAAGTGCAGCGGCAAGCGTCGGGTAATACACCACACATAAAAACCAGCCGACATAATAGCCGTATCGTGCACCCAGCGCGGCATCCGCATAGTCAATCAATCCGTTTATACGTTCGTACTTTGCCGCCAAAACAGAAAAAGCGTAGGTACAAATCAGCATAATGACGCCGCCCAAAAGCCAGGCCGCAATGCCCAGCTGCAAATTGCCGCCCGTGGCCAGCTGAATTTTTTCGGCCTTAAAAAACACGCCGCTGCCGATGACAATGCCAACCACCATCGAAACGGCTGTTGTCAGGTTATATTTTTTTTGCATGCCGGATTCCAATCAAACCGCTCCTTTCTTTTTTCTTATTTTGTCCCCACAAAAATCATTATATACGAAATGTATAAAATCTAAAAAGTATAGCAAGCTATATGCGAAAATTCAACCGAAAGGAAGGTAAAACGCAATGCTTACACAAAAAACAGAAAAACCGCTTGCAGGCGTAAGCTGCACGGTAACAAACTGCATGTTTAACGGCGGCAACATGACCTGCGAAGCCGCCTCGATTGAAGTCACAAGCTGCGACCCCGTGCAGCAATGCGCCGTACAATGCAAAACCTTTCAGCCGCGCGCCGGACGATAAAAAAGGATTGTTTTGCGGCGCAATCTGTGCTATACTGTAAAAGAGGTGGTACAGATGGGCAGAGAGTGGACAAAAAATCAGCAAGCGGCCATTGATGCGCGCGGCGCCGATGTGTTGGTTGCCGCCGCAGCAGGCAGCGGCAAAACGGCGGTGTTGGTAGAGAGGATTATTAAACGCATAACGGAAAAGGAAAATCCCATCAGCCTGGATCGGCTTTTGGTTGTGACCTTTACCAACGCCGCCGCGGCCGAAATGCGCCAGCGCGTCGGCCGTGCCTTAACAGAAAAACTGGAGAATGAGCCGCATAACGCGCAGCTTGCACGTCAGCTGGCTCTGTTGCCCCGTGCCATGATTACAACGATTCATGCGTTTTGTCATAAAATGCTGCGCGCCAATTTTCAGCTTTTGGACTTAGATCCAAACTTTCGCTTGGCCGACGTGACGGAGGATCAGCTTTTGCGTTCAAGCGCCTTAGAGGAAGTCATTGAAGAAATGTACGAAGATCCGATTTTCGCAGAGGATTTTTTGCTTTTGACGGAATCTTATATGAATCTGAAAAATCCCGAATCGTTTTACGAGCTGATTCACAAAATTTATGACTTTGCGCTCAGTCTGCCGCATCCCGAGGCGTGGCTTACAGAGGCGGCCGAACGGCTTCGTCCGCAGCCCGGTGCGTCGTTTGACGAAGGCCCTTACGCGCAGCCGATTTTAGCGGCCGGGCAGGATGTTGTGAAAACCGTTTTAGCTAAATATGATGCGCTTTTAGCCCTAACGGAATATGATGACGGCGGCGAAGCGCTTTATACTTTTTTACAAAACGAGCAAGCCGAGATAGCAGAGCTTTTGAAAGAAACAACCTACGAAGGATTTCGGAACGCATTAACCGCGCTGAAGCTGAAAACCGTGCCCGGCAAGCCAAAAGAGTCCGAGCCGAAAAACCGTGAAGCCGTTTTAAAAAAGAGAACTGCCATAAAGGATACGGAATTTAAAACACTGCGACAGACCTTGTTTTTGTCGGATGGCAGTGAGCAAAACGACATTTTGGAGCGTCTGTATCCGTTAATGCGCTGCCTTTCGGAAGTTGTTTTGCGGCTGATGCGGCGGTTTGACGAAAAAAAACGCAGCAAAAATCTTTTAAATTTTAATGATTTGGAGCACGGATGTTATCGGCTTTTAACGCAGGAGGACGGCACACCGACCGAGCTGGCCAAGGCCGAGCGTGAACGCTTTGATGAAATTTTAATTGACGAATATCAGGACACAAGCCCCTTGCAGGAGGCCATTTTTATGGCCATTCATAAGCCAAAAAGTCTTTTTATGGTGGGCGATATTAAGCAAAGTATTTATCGATTCCGCAATACGGATCCGCTTTTGTTTAAAGAAAAAAAGGATACCTACGGCACCGCAGCGGACAGTCCGCAGCGCAAAATTTTGCTTTCGCAAAACTTTCGCAGCCGTGCCGATGTGCTGGACAGCATTAATTACATATTTACGCGTGTTATGTCCGAAAAAACAGGCGAGCTGACCTATAACGAAGAAGAAATGCTCTACCCTAACCCAAGCTATCCGACGGCACTGGAAAACCCGTTTCCGCAAGGCAGCGAATTATGGCTGACAGAACTTGCAACCGAGGATGAAGAAGACGGCGAAAACAGAGAGTCTGCCGAAGCCGAGGCCGAGCTTGCGGCACAGCGCATAACCGAACTGATGCAAAGCGGCTATCATGTACAGGCTGCCGACGGCGAACGGCCGCTTGCCTACCGTGATATATGCATTTTGCTTCGTTCTACCAAAACCAATGCGCCCGTCTTTGCCAAGGCGCTGGCCGATTACGGCATTCCCTGCTACAGTGCGGCAGGCGATTCCTTTTTGGAAAGTCGGGAAATTGTTGTAATGCTGTCCTTTTTAAAGATTATCGACAATCCGCATCAGGATATTCCGCTGCTTGCGGTGCTCCGATCGCAGCTATATGCCCTAACGCCGGATGAACTGGCCGAAATCCGCCTGGCAGACCGCAAAAGCGACTATTTTACCGCGCTGAAAAAACGCGCCGAAGCAGCTGATGCACTGGGAGAAAGGCTGCAAGGATTTTTAGACAATCTGGCACATTATCGCGAAAAAAGCAGACAGCTGAGCATTGCCGAGCTGGTTTGGTATGTTTGCATGCAAACCGGATTTTACGAAGCACAAGCCACACTGCGCGGCGGTGTGCAGCGACGGATGAATCTGCGGCTTTTATATACCCGTGCGGCAGCGTTTGAGGCCACCGGCTTAAAAGGGCTTTACAGCTTCATTCGATTCATTGACGAATATCAATCCATCGGCGGCGATTACGACGCGGCGCGCACCATCGGCGAGGAGCAGAATGTCGTGCGCATTATGAGCATACATAAAAGCAAGGGGCTGGAGTTCCCCGTTGTGTTTTTGTGCGGTCTTGGACGTAAATTTAACGTGACGGATCTGCAAAAAAAGGTATTGATGCACAGCCGCTTGGGCTACGGTCCCAAATTTGTGGATACCGACCTAAAGCTTGTGTACAACAACGCCGCGTTTGAATCGGTGAAGCGTGCGGCCAAGCTTGAAATGCTTTCGGAGGAAATGCGCATTTTATACGTAGCCATGACGCGCGCACGTGAAAAGCTGATTATGCTTGCCGCCTGCAAGGATATGAAGCAGCAAATTGAAAAAAGTGCATTGGGTGCAAGCGGCAAAACCGTATCTGAAGCGTTAACCTCCCATGCGGAAAGATATTCAGACTGGATTTTGGCCGCGCTTTTGCCGCATCCCGATGCCGCAATTTTACGGCAAATCGGCGAGGTTGACGTGCCGCAGCACCCAGCGGCCTTCGGGCGCTTTGAAATTCATTATACTCATGCGGACGACCTGTACCCGGAATCGGCCGCCGAAGCGGAGAAAACCACCGTAAGCTGCCCCGTACCGCAAAGACCCCTGCTGCTTGATTACACCTATCCGTTTGAAAGCGAGGGCACCTTACCGGCCAAGGTGACGGTAACAGAAATTAAACGCCGCAGGCAGGAGCCGGAGACCGACAGCATATACCTCTATCCGCGCCCGGCCTTTTTGCGCGAAGGTGGCGGCAAGCTGACCGCAGCCGAAGCCGGTACAGCACTGCACACCGTTTTAGAGGGGCTGAATTATCACCGCTGCGATGACCTTCAAAATCTGCAAGCGCAGATTGACGCGGCCGTACAAAGCGGACGACTGACGGAAAAGGAAGCTGAAACGGTATCGGCACAAAAGCTGCTGCGCTTTATGCAGTCCCCCATCGGCAAACGCCTGCAATACGCCGAAACGGTACGGCGTGAGGTATCATTCAGCCTGCTTACCTCCGCACAAGAGCTGCTCATGCAACCCGGTCAGGTTTTAATGCAGGGCATGATCGACTGCGTTTTGTTTGAAAAAGAGGGCATCAGCATTTTAGACTATAAAACAGACCGCGGCAAGCCGTCCGAAGAACTTGCCGAGCGTTACCGCGTACAATTGGATTGCTATGCCAAGGCGGCTGAAACCTTGTTTGCGCAAAAGGTTGTGCACAAATATTTATATCTGTTTGCGTATGATATGCTATTGGAAGTATAAAAACGAAGGGGCTGTAAAAGTGATTCTTTTACAGCCCCAATTTTATTTTTGGAATAAGTCATATTGACCTACAGTAGGGAGCGACCTGCGTGTCGTTCCTTGAGCGTGTCGATGTATCGACACGCTTCAAGCCGAAATCTCTCTTCGAGAGCTTTCGCTTGACTATAAGGGCTTTCGCTCGCGCGGCGCTCACCGCGCCAGCCCTTTATAGGAGCGGTTTTTGCGGTACACGCCCGCGAAAACCGCGTTTTTAAGTCAGAGGGGGATACCCTCTGACAACTCCCCAAGTTGGATTATAATATAGTTTTTCGACAGTCTGGCACTATGCTACACATATCGTTTTAAGGTAATCCAAATGCGTCCCTTGCGTGATTCGCCGCCGATTTCCAAAAGCTCGGCACGGCCGAAATGCCGCACACTGAGCACATCGCCGCAGGCAAGCGACACCGAGCCTTTTGTGCACACGGCAAAATTAACACTCACCTGTTCGCGGCGCAAAAGCTCCTCTGCCGCTGCGCGGGACTGCCCGGTTAAAAGCCCCACCACACAATCCAGCCGCAGCGATGCCACCGTACCGGAGACAGGCTCCCACGCGCGTTCGCGCAGGCGCAGCTTCTCGATCGGCACGGGCAAAAGCGTAAGCCTCGACCTGCCGGCACGGGTTACATTCATTTGAATAAAATCGGCAATCGAGTCGCACACAAACAAAACGGCGCTGCCGTCCTCTTCCTTTGCAATATCGCCGATTAGGCTGCGCTCAATCCCCAGCGACATCAGCGCGCCCAAAAGCGTACGGTGTCCCAATTCCTCCGCGCACTCTGCACGCAGGGCACAAAGGGGAAACGCTGCCGCCTGCGGCTCTGCATAGTCGGGGAAAAAGCCGAGCATTTGCCGTTCGCTGCCTTCGTAGCCGCCCCAGGCCATCACCTCACAGGACGGGCGCGGCGCGCGGTTAAACACGGCCAGCTCCTGCGGATCTAAAAATCGGCTGAAAAAGGCGCCGCGGCCGCGGCTTGCGGCGCGCTCCAAATCACCGAGGCGAGCCAGCAGCATTTTTTCATCCGGCTGTGCCATGATTAATAGCTAAAGGGAAAGCCTTTTGTCAGCTCATCCTTAAAGTCACCCATAATGCCGACATTATACGGTGCAATTAAAAAGATGCCGTTGGCAACCTTTTGAATGTTGCCGTCCACGCCGTATACCGCACCGGATAAAAAGTCTACCACGCGGCGCGAAACGTCCTTATCCAGCTTTTCCAGGTTGATAACAACCGGCTTTTTGGCCTTTAAATGGTCGGCAATGTCACGTGCATCCTCAAAGCTGGTCAGCTGAATGACAACAACCTTCAGCTGTGCCGATGTGTGGATGTTGACAACCTTGCCGCGTTTGCCGGCCGGAATAATCGGTTCTTCGGCTTCTTCCTGCTGCGAGGTCAAAAATTCTTCATCTTCATCATAGTCATCGGAAATTCCTATCCATTTCAGCATTTTATTCATTGCGCTCATGTAAAATTCCTCCTAAATTTTATCTGTAGGGGTTTTCAGATTTGGCGCAGAAGCAAACCGATGACAGATGCTTCTGTACTAAATCTGAAAGCCCCTTTGTATATGGGGTTGGGTGCAGGCCTTTATCGGTTCCGCTTGCAACGCGGCTCTTTGCCTGCCAATGCCGATTCCTTCGGCGGTTTTGTGGTTTTTATGTCATCATCGAAACAGCGCCGTGCCGACACGAATCAGCGTTGCGCCTTCGCGGATGGCTTCGCAAAAATCGCCGCTCATGCCCATGGAAAGCTCTTTCATTTGCACGTTCGGGTAATGCTCGGCATCGATTTTTTGAGAAAGCTCACGCAGACCGGCAAACACGCGGCGTGTTTCCTCCGGCGGTGCGCCCAGCGGTGCCATGGTCATCAGGCCGCGGACGGAAATGCCCGGCATTTGCGCCAGCGCTTCCATCATGCGCTTGGCTTCGCCTGCCTCCGCACCGGATTTGGATGCCTCGCCCGATATGTTAAACTGCACCAAAATGGGCTGGCAAATACCGGCCGATACCGCCTTTTTACTGATTTCCTCCGCCAAATGCAGCGTATCCACCGAATGGATCAGCGAAACCTTGCCGATGATATATTTCACCTTGTTGGTTTGCAAATGGCCGATTAAGTGCCAGTTCGGAATGTCGCCCAGCGCTTCGTACTTATCCAAAAAAACCTGTACGCGGTTTTCGCCCAAGTTCGTCACGCCGCAGCGAAGCACCTCGGCGGCACAGGCGGCATCCACGGTTTTGGTAACGGCAACCAGCGTCACATCCTCTGTTTTGCGGCCGCAGGCAGCCGCAGCAGCGGCCATTTTTTCACGTACGACTTCTATATTTAAAGGTATGTTCATCGCAACAGCTTCCCTTCTTCAATTTGCCCGGCGTTTACAATCACTTCGTCATACAGGCGCAGCGGCGTTTCCTCGTTCACCGATTGAATAATCGCCACATCCTGTGTGTTATATAAAACGGTTATGGGGATGAATTTCGGCACATCGTCCCGACGGACATAAACGCCCGTGACGTCATTCTTCGTCCGCAAAGCACGCACGCTGACGCGATACCCCTCATAACGGTGTTTCACAAAATCCAAGTTCACAAACCGACGCTTTAAAAGCGAATCCACATAGCGCGTCATAGCAAGAATCACGGTTTTGCGGCCATCCTCCTCCGGGGAAATATACATAACAGAGGCAGGCTGCAAATCGCCGGATAAGTCATAAAAGCGCAGGTTCACGCTGTCATCAATCTGCACACCGGTTAAGCGGTCTGTCGGGAGATTGACGGCAATAAAATAACGAAAATTTTGTATAATTTTGCAGGCCGATCGGTCTCCCGTCGAATCCTGTCCCTTGTCACGCTCCAAAAGCCCGTCTAAGGCAGAGGGTGTCAGCTCCGTCATGGAATAGGGGGTCACAACCTCCTCCAGCCCGTCAACCGAAGCGGAAAAAACGCCCGATGACGCGGCATATAAGCGACGCTGCGCCGTACCGATTTGATTTTCCAGCTGCGTTTTTTGGGCGCGCAGTTCTTCCAGCACGCCGGTGGACGCGTTACCCGCAATTTGTGCCTTTTTGGCGCAAAGCGCCTCCAGCACCAGCTGTGTTTCGGATGCCGCGGTCAGATTTTTGGCGCGGCTGTAAGCAATCAGCTCGGCTGTCTTTTCGGTAATGGTCTGCTCCAAGCGCGTCACATCGCCGGAAAAGGAGAACAGGCCGCTTTGATTTTTTTCAACCTGCACAATTTTGTTGTTGACCTGGTCAAGCCGTGTGCGCAGCTGCGGATCCACACTGCCCGTATACACGGCGGCAATCTCCTGTCCTGCGCCCACGCGCGCACCCTCCTGCACCAAGGCCTCCACCGTGCCGCCCTCTGCGGCCGTCACGGTTTCGTATTTAATCACAACGCCTTTGGCGCTGACCATATCCTCCATGCTGCCGCGGCGCAGGGTCTCGGCCTGAATCCGCGTGCCGGCAAAGGCACGGACGGCGTAAACAAGCACCAAAAGGATAAAAACAGGAATTAATATGTTCATTTTATGCTTCATATGCCTTTTGAACTCCTTTGCCCAAACGCAATCAAAATTATGTAAACCGAAAAATTTATACAATACGCCATTATTATTTTTTATTGTATCATAAAATTAAAGTTTATGCAACGGAAAAGCATAAAAAATATGCAAAAAAGTGTAATAAATTTGTGCATGCAAACGGACGAAAAAATAGCAGTCTTTTAAAAGAGGAAAATTTTGGGTAATACCGGGGG
>UQYH01000038.1 GCA_900545185.1 uncultured Eubacteriales bacterium
GAGGCAGTAGTGAATATGAGAAAAAAGAGTTTTTCGGGCATATGCTTTGATATTTTGAATCACATATTTATGATTCTTTTAATCTTTGTATGCCTGTATCCGTTTTTGTATGTTCTGTTTGCATCATTCAGCGATTCTAATTTGCTGATGGCGCATGACGGCATGCTGTGGGGTGTTTTGGGCGGAAACATTAAGGCCTATCAGGCGGTTTTTGCAAATCCGTTAATTCTTTCGGGGTATCAAAACACTTTATTTGTTTTGCTTTTCGGCGTGGCGTTATCCATGCTTATGACAATGCTTGCGGCGTATGTTTTATCCCGAAAGGAATTTGCGATTCGGAATATCGCCATGGCCTATGTGATGATTACCATGTTCTTTTCCGGCGGCCTGGTACCGATTTATTTAACGGTTATGCAGCTGGGAATGGAAAACTCCCTTTGGTCACTGATTATTCCTTCGGCCATCAGTGTGTATAATTTAATTATTTTGCGGACGGGCTTTTTATCGGTTCCGGAATCGTTAATCGAATCGGCAAAGTTGGATGGCGCTTCTCACACAAAAATCTTATGCAGCGTGGTCATCCCGCTTTCTATGCCGACCATTGCGGTTATTGTTTTGTATTATGCGGTTACGCAGTGGAATTCGTGGTTTAACGCCATGATTTATTTAAGGGACAGGTCGAAATTTCCGCTTCAGCTCATTTTAAGAGAAATATTGCTGCAAAACGATACGGACAGCATGATTACCGATGCAACCAGAGCCGATGCGCTGGCCATCAGCGAATCGGTACAGTATGCCATTATTATTGTCGCAACACTGCCGATTTTGTTTGTCTATCCGTTTGTGCAAAAATATTTTGTAAAAGGTGTTATGATAGGTGCGGTAAAAGGCTGATGACGGCCGAAAAGAAAGGGAGATTTATGAAAAAATTAATATCTTTACTACTTGTGTTTAATATGCTGTCGCTGGCCATGCTTTCCGTTTGGGCAGAGGACGGCGACAACTCTCCTCTGATTGAACGTGTTGACCCCGTTTTAACGGACAAGGAATTTGCCGAAAAGGTTTCGGGTCATCTGTTTATGTATCCGCGCAGTCCGCGCGTAAGGGTCGGAGAGGAGATTCTTCCGATTGATGCGGAAAATGACAAGGCAACGCCCCAATTGGTAGGCGGCAGCTATATGCTGCCGGCAGAGCTTTTGGCGGCGGCGCTGGGCGCGGATTTAGAGGGTGACACCTCTGCCGTGCGCCTTGATTGGCAGGGCGGCAGCGCTATGTTTGAGGCCGACAGCACAAGCTATTCGGTAAACGGCGAAACGCGCACGCTGGCAGATGCACCGAAGGTTTTTGACAATCACCTGTATATTCCGCTTCGGGCAACCTATGAAGCGGCAGGCAAAAAAGTGCAGTGGGATAAATGCGGCATTATCATAGCAGGCGATGCGGCCGACAGCTTCAGCTGGGAGGATAAGGCCGGGTACGATTTGCTGCTGCGTGCCACCAGGGATATGCTGTATGAAACCCCTTCGCCGGAGGAGGTTGTCAGCGCGCTGCGTGCGAATAATGAAGGAAACCGCCATCCGCGGCTGTTGGTTACGGCCGAAAAGATTCCGACCTTGCAGGAGCGTGTTCAGAACGAAGAACCGTTTAAAACCTGGTTTGCATCGGTTAAACGCAAGGCAGATACATATTTGACCTATTCGGAGGAAAAGCTGAATATTTCCTATGTGTTAGAGGACGGCATCCGTCTTTTATATGTCAGCCGCCGTGCGGCTACATATATTGAAAATTTGGCGTTTACCTATTTAATGACGGGTGAGGAAAAATATGCCGATAAGGCCATTGAAGTGACGATGAAGGTGTGCGGCAAGGATTTTCCCGATTGGCACCCCGTTCACTTTTTGGATACGGCAGAAATGGCAGCAGCGGTAGCCTTGTGCTATGACTGGTGTTACGACAGACTGCGTCCCTCACAGCGATGGATTGCCAAAAATGCCATGGTGGAAAAGGCGTTAAAGCCCGTTATGGAGGACTATAACGAGGTTCCCGGCAGACAGAGAACCTGGTATTGGAGCAGCAAAAGCTCTGCCAGTTACCCCCAAAACTGGATTAGTGTTTGCTTTGGCGGCACGACGATGGCGGCTTTAGCCATTGGGGACGAGGACTTGGGTGATTTTACGGAGGTTGGCAACGTCATTACCGAGGGCATGGAACGGCAAAAGGACTTATATGAAACCTACATGCCGGACGGCGCATTTATTGACGGTACGGGATACTGGGAATTTGCCATGTCTTATCTGGCTTTTGGGCTTGACTCTATGAAAACGGCCATCGGGACGGATTATTCCATGACAAACTGCCCCGGCATTGTCAAAACGTGTGATTGGCTGGCACAGGCCATGGGCCCCGGCGGCGGCTTTAACTATGACTCTAACAATCCGACCTTTACCGATTCGCCCGAATATTTTTGGATGGGCAATATAACGGGCAATGCCGGCCTGATTGACCATCGCCTGCACATTCAAATGGATAAGTGGAAAATGCAGGGCGGCTTTAAGGACATTATTTGGTACGAGCCGACAGAAAACGACACGGGCTTTGCAATGGAGGATACATTCAGCTCCCGCGGCGGCGTGGGGATGTCGGTTATGCGCAGTGGCTTTGATGATATGGACACCTACATAGCCATGTTTGGAAGCTATATGGATAAGCAGGAAGCGGCGCATGACTTTGACGGTACCTTTGTGTTGGATATGCTGGGCAAGCGTTGGGGCTTGGATTTGGGAGCAGAACAAGGAACGTATGGTTCTACCGGCACACGCAAGCATTATTATTACCGCTGTCGCGCAGAAGGCTCTAATACGGTCATCATTCAGCCGGGTATGGAGCACGACCAAGACCCCGGTGCACGTGCAACACAGGAACGATTGGAAACAAACGATCATTCCTCCTTGGTGATTTATGATTTAACCCAGCAGCTGGAATATAAGGGTGCGACAAGCTGGAGACGCGGTATGCAGCTGGATCGGGATACCAACCGCGTTATCATTCAGGATGAGCTGACAGCATCTAAAAACATAGAGTATTACTGGTTTATGCATACAGAAGCCGATATTAAGATCAGTGACGATGGCAGGAGCGCCGTTTTAACGCTTGACAACCGCAAAATTATGGCAAACCTCACCTCGCCGGATGAGTCGCTTAGACTGGAGGTTATGGATGCGGTTCCGCTGCCGACTTCGCCGAATCCTTCACATCAGGAAAAAAACACAGGTGTTACCAAGCTGACGGTGCATGCCACAGATGTAAAAAATGTGGAAATGGCCGTTGAGTTTATTCCGTTATACGGCGATGAAACAGAAGAAGAAACGGCCGAATTTGTACCCTTGACGGATTGGCAGTTAAGCGATACGCCGAGCTTTGATAAAAGCCTTACACTGACGGGGCTGAGCATCGGCGGCGAACCCGTAGAGAATTTCTCGCCCGATCAGCGGTATTATTCAACCGAACTGGGGTTGTCCGGCTTTTCCTCCCTGCCGACGGTAGAGGCACAGGCACAGGGCTGCGATGTGACGGTTGTGTTGCCGACAGAGGAAAACTATGTGGGTAAAATTGTCATTACGGATCCTGCGAATCGCTCGCGCACAAACGAATATTATGTGGACTTTTATTTGAAGAATTTTGCAAATGCAATCATCACCATGGAAACACCGCCGATTTATGCAATCGGTGTAAGACCGAGCAATTTGAAGGAAATTAAGGTGGCTAAGGTAGAGGCCGAAATTATTTCACAGGCCGAAAATCCGCCGGAGGCCATGCTGGACGGCAATCTGCAAACGCGTTACTCCGTTCAGGGCTTGGGTGCGACCGTAGATTTTGATTTGGGCAGCGAACAAACCGTAACCCACATCGGTACAGGTGTTTATGACGGTGACCAAAGAGGTATGATGTATGTGCTGGCTTCTTCTAATGACGGTAAAAACTGGGAAGAGGTCATATCGGTTAAAACAAGCGGTACAACCAACAGTATGGAATATTACGAAGTACCGAAAACAACGGCACGTTATTTCAGAATGTACTGCTGCGGCAATACGGTATCCGGCAGTTCGGATAACGCTTGGTACAGTATTACGGAGATGGGCTTTTACAACAAGCGATAAAAACATTTGCAATCGATATTTAAAAAGGAGAGGAATAACAGTATGCATATTAGCAGAAGAATTACGGCTTTGCTGATAACGGTTTTACTGCTGTGCGGCAGCGCCAATGCGGTTTCGGCAGAAGCGGATACCAATGTGCTGCTGGGCAAAACGGCGACAACAAGCCTAAAGGAAATTGCGCCGTCCATTGCGGCAGATAAGCTGACAAACGGTATTACAAATTCGGATAACGACAGATATTCAAGCCAGACGGAGCAAACCGCTTCACTGGTTATTACGGTGCCGCTGGAAACGTTTTATGATGTCCGTTCGGTTTCGATGTATGAAAGAGCGGTTGGCGATCGCGAATATCCGAAGAAAAACATTAAGGTTGAGGTCGGCATCTATTCTGAATGGGGCAGCGTTTGGACAACAGCCCTGGAGGAAAGAGAACTGCCGATTGAACTGCCGGCAAGCGGTGCGGCAGCCAGCCGCAACGACTTTAGCTTCGGCACTGTTACGGGGGATGTTCTGCGCATTACCATCAGTCTGCCGGAGGGCGGCAAAACGCAGTATGAGTTTTACGAGATAGAGGCCTACGGCGCGGAAAACCCGGACGCGGCCGGTATGCAAATTAAAAATGTTGCGCTCGCGGGCAGCATAACAAGCAGCATAGAAAGAGAAAATGCGCAGCTGGACATCGACCGCTTAAATGACGGTGTTTTGGATACCTCCAGAAACTGGTTTGCAACAAACCATACCATAGGAGATAAGCTGGTTTTAACGGTTGATTTGGACAACACGTACAAAATATTCTCTGTCGGCTTGATTGAACGCTGGATTACAAGAGCTTGCAGTGATATAACGTCCATTGACGTTGGCTTAACGACAGAAAGCGGTACGGTATTGTGGAAAAATGCACTCAGCGGCGGACGCTTAAATGACGGCTCGACAGACGGACAGCTGGTTTCCAGCGACTTTATGCTGGGCGGTGTCTGCGCCGATAAGCTGCGCATTACACTTGACCGTGCCGATCGGCAATACAAGCAATATCAGCTGGTAGAGTTGATTATTCTCGGCGCCGACACGGCAGCGGTTTCTTATGAAATTGACGGCATATCCGTTATGCGCGGTTCGGAAGAAACGGATACGCTGACAGCCGGTGAAGCAACCATAGCGATTCGCTTTCCTTATATGCCGAATGAGGACGGAAGCAGCCAAAACGCACTTTTGATTTGCGGCGTTTACGACCCTAAAACGAACGCGCTGAAGTTTTTAAAGGCGCAAACCGTTGCGTTGGGACAAACAGAGACCGCAAACATTCCCTGTACGGTTAAAAGCGACTGGAACGGCTGCGAAATACGCGTCTTTCTTTGCAAAGCCGTAACGAATCTGACTGCGGTTTCCGCGCAGGCAAAATGGAGGTAGAGCCGATATGAAAAAATCAATATTTTGTTTGCTTTTGCTTGCTTTGCTCATGCAAATGATGCCTGTTGCGTTTGCCGAGGGCGATATGACCGCAGAGGTCGATTTGGCAACAGCCGTTGTCACGGTAACGGGCACGCTGCCGGACGCAGAAGAACCGACGGCGCTCACGCTGGTTGCGCTGAATCCCGGCTATACGGCGGAAGCAATTACGGAAGCCGCATTTAACGAGGATGTGAATTACATAGCGTACCTTACAACGGATGATGAAGGGCGTTACAGCTATCATTATCAAATGAGCGGTGTTATGGGCGAATATCAGCTTTTGATTGTACGCGGCGATACCGAAGAGGTTATTGCGGCCGCTAAACCGTTTATGTTTTACAGCAATGATGATTTAGAGAAAATAGCCGCCCAATTTAACGGCGATCTTACGGCAACGGCAATAGACAGCCTGCTTGAGACCTATGCGGCGATTTTCCCGGCAGAATCGGCCGAAAAACGGTCGGCCATTGCTTCGTATTTGGCTGCGGATAAGGCTGTAAACGGTGATTTTGCCGATTATGCCGACCTGCAAAGAGCGTACCGCGAAGCGCTTGTGTTTTTAAAGCTGCAAGCGGCCGAAACAACCGAAGTGTTTGCGCAGGTGATGGCGGATAATGAAGCCCTTCTTCCTTTTAAGGACTCTACGGCCATGACGGCGTATCGGGAGGTTTTGGAGGAGACCGGCCGCGATACGGTGCTGGGTGCACTGGTGGCGGCAAAGGTTTCTCATGTATCGGAATACGGGACGCTGTTTACGGAAAAATCTATCTTAACCGCTGTTTCCACCATGCCGAACTGGAGAAAGCTGGAGAGCGTTTTAGACGCAAACCGCAGTGTTTTGAAAGAACTGAACTATACGGGTTATGACGCGTTGAGAAGCGCAGGCACAAACGAAAAGGCCGACAGAGCCGTAGCAGGTAAGTCGTATGCCTCCTTAAGCGCCCTGTGCACAGCTGTGAACCGGGCAATTGCAAATGCAAACGAAAGCAGCAGCGGCAATACAAGCAGCAGTCGGCCGAGCGGCGGCGGTTCTGTCGGTTCGGGCGGCGGCTCCATCATTTCGACAACGCCGAAGAATACGGGGAGTCAAAACGGCGCTTCTGCGGCAGACAATGCGGCCTTTTGCGATATGAATACGGCAGTCTGGGCGATAGAAGCGGTGAATTATCTGACAGAGCTTGGTATTGTCAGCGGCCGCGATGCGCAAAGCTTTGATCCGCAAGCCATGGTGACGCGTGAGGAATTTGTTAAAATGACAGCCTTGGCAATGGGTCAGACGGCAAGCGAGGGTGAAATTGCTTTTGCGGATGTTCCGCAGCATGCATGGTACTATCCTTACATTAAAGCGGCTTACGGACAGGGGCTTGTTACGGGTGTGGATGACACAAGCTTTGGCGTGGGTCTGCCGATTACGCGTGAGGATATGGCGGTTATTTTATGCCGTGCTATGGAGAAAAAAACAGAACTGAAAGCGGGGACGACAAAATTTTCGGACAATGATGAAATAGCGCCGTATGCACTGCCGTGTGTGCAAAAGTTGACCAAGGCAGGCATTATCGACGGTATGGGTGACGGCAGCTTTGCGCCGAAGAACAATGCAACAAGAGCGCAGGCGGCTGCTATGCTGTATCATGTGCTGACGTACAAGGAGGGCAAATGATGAGAAAAGCAGGTTTTTTATATAAGGCCGCAGCATGGCTTTGTATGCTGGCTTTGATCATTCCGTCTGTCTATGCGGCGGAAACGGTCGGCTATGATATTCAAAAGCCGGAAACGGAAATTGCGGTGCTGGATGGTTTAGGGCTGATTGAGGCTGCAGATTACCAAACAGAGGGCAAGTCTTTCACAAGGGGCGAACTGGCGCAAAAGCTTCTTCCCGTTTTGAATCTGACGGATATGCCGTGGGACGAAGCTCTGCCGTTTCGGGATGTTCCGAGCAAGCATGACAATTATGCGGCAATCGGCAAATGCGTTTTTGCCGGTATTTTAAACGGCTACGGCAGTACAAGCTTTAAGCCGGAGCAAGCCTCTACGACGGGTGAAGCGGTAACGGCCTTAATGAGAGCACTGGGCTATCGGAACATAGCCGAGAAAAAGGGCGGATATTCCACCGGGTATCTTGTACAGGCGCAGGCAAGCGGTCTTTTAAAGGGGATTTCGTCCGAGGCGGTGCGCCAAACCTGTACCGATTGGATTTTTGCCAAACTGGTTTACAATATGCTTACGGTTAAGGTGTATTCGGTTGTGGGTGTTGAAAACGGCGAGCCGGTTATAGAACGCGGCGAGGCGTATATGACGGCGACCTTTAACCTTAAAAAGGCAAGCGGTGTTTTGGAAGCAACGCGTGTTACGGACATTGAAAGCGGTAAGGCACTGCATAATGAATTTGTTAAAATCGGCGGCGTTCGATACAGAAACGGCGGCGCAAAGCTTGATCAATATTTAGGCTACGGCGCGGAATTTTATTATGTTGAGGCATTGGGAGAGGAACCCATCATCCTGTATGCGGAATTTGACGATGATGAAAGTTGCGTTAAAAAAATTGCCAAAGATGATGTGACCGAACTGCGCTCCAACTCCATCCGTTATTTGCTTGACGATAAGGAAAAAACCGTATCCATACCGCGTGATGCGTATCTTTTGTATAATAACCTGCCGGTTTCCGATTTAACGGAGATTCAAACAGACGGGTACTATATCTGCATTGATAACGACGGTGATGGCGACATTGACGTTGTGCGAATTGAGGAATACACCAATCTTTTTGTGGATTCGGTGAACCGAAAAGACGGCAAGATATATGATACTTACAGCGGCAGCAACAATCTTTCCTTTGCGCCGGATGATGTAGGTAAAAGCGTGTTCCTTTATGATGAAAAAGGCAACGAGATTGATTTGAGCGGCGTAAAGACCAACATGGTTTATTCCTGCGTGAGAAGTGCAGGGGATGAAATTATAGTAGCGCGTGCCATTATCAGTGAAGTGTTTGGCTTGCTCGGCAGCGTTACCACCGATTCAAACGGTTATTATGATACAATGGTGATCGGTGAGGATGAAGTGACCGTAGCGGTCGGGCTTAAGCCGCACATCTCCGATGCGACGGTGGGAAAATCCACGTTAATCGGTTACTGTGACGCTATGGGCAAGCTTGCGGCGTATACCAATGCAGGCAGCTCCGGCAAAAAATTTGCCTATCTGCGTGATGTGAAAATCAAAAGCGGTGTCGGTGGTGATATTCAGGTTCAAATGCATGTGGCCGGCAGCGGTAAAGGCGTGTTTGGCGTTTATGAACCGGCTGCAAGCATCAAGGTTGACGAAGCCGCCTATAAGCTGAGCAAGGATAAGGCAACACTGCTCAGCACGTTATCGGCCGTAAAGGGACAGATTATAACCTTTGAGCTAAACAGTGAAGAAAAGCTCAGCTCTGTCGGCACAATAGGGGGCGGCAGTCTGAAACGGGTGGCCGGCGGCACGTCCGAGGTATTCTACAGCAGCAGATTGGGCAATATGGGCGTTGCGGCTTCAACGGTTGTGTTTTTTGTGCCGCCTTCGGGCAGCGAGAGTGAGTTTGACAGCGGTACGCGCTCTATATTAACAAATGAAAGCAGCTATACAAACTACGAAGGCTGGGTTACGGATGATGATGTGGTTGCGGCCGAGGTTATGGTGACGGATGCACAGGAAAATGCCACAACCTTAAATGTAAACGCGCCGCACATGATTGTGACGGATGTTTCAACCACGGTTGACAGTGAAGGCATAGAGTGTAAAAAGGTACAGGGTTATGTGCTGGGATCGCTTCAAAGCTTTACCCTAAACGATGACACGAAGTGCTTTACCTTAAAGGGCGATGCGATAACAGAGGTTAAAACGGGTGATGTGATCCGTTATTCGGCTGCAAACGGCGTTTTTGGCCTTGTTCAGCTGTTATACAGCTTAGACGGTGATGTGCGCTACTTTACGGGTGCGACCAACAACACATCGTTATATGCCAAGCCCAGGGTGCTGCGGGTAAAGGCCTATAAAAAGCATAACGAGTTTTTGCTGATGGCGTTAAAGGATCCTGCCGAGGGAAGCTTTAACGCTGTGAACGACTGCGAAATGCGCAGCCTTGACTCTTGCAGAGCCGTATATGTATATGATAAAAATGCCTTGCAGCCAATTACCATCGGCAGTAAGGACGATATTCAGACATACTGGAAGCAGGGCAGTGCGTGTGACGATTTGTTTGTTGTAACGCGCGGCGAGATGATGGAAACCGTTGTCATTATTAAAAAATAAACTATTCAACAATAAAAGGAGAAGCAGCATGTTTAACTGTGGATTGTATGAAACAGAAATTACACCGCCGCTGGGTGCGTCCATTTACGGATATTTCTTCCCCAGAAAGGTAGAAGGCGTACGCGATAAGCTTTTTGTTAAGGCGCTTGTTATCGAAAACGGCAAAAATGCGGCGGCCGTCGCTACGCTGGATATGGTCAGCCTGCCGACGGAGGGGTTTTGTGAAAAGGTAATCAAAAGGGTTATGCAATATACCAAAAAACTGAAGCCCGAAAACATTATCCTCTCCGCTACGCACAGCCATACCTCCGGGCCGCGTCAGATCAGAAGTGAAACCGATGCATTGTATATTGAAATGTTGATTATGCAAACGGCCGATTGTATTATAAGCGCCGAGCAGCGCATGGAGGATATGCGTCTTTCATATGCCAAGGAACAAGCAGAGGGACTTTCGTTTATCCGCAATTATCTGATGGCAGACGGCACGGTTCGCACCAATCCGGGCTTTAAGCGCCCTGATGTGATACGTCCCTGCGGCGAGCTTGATACAGGCGTACCTGTTTTATATTTTTACGATGCAAACGGAAGCATAAAAGGCGCTATGGTCAATTTTGCCTGCCATCACGATTGTGTACACGGCAATTTGGCCAGCAGCGATTATTCGGGCATTTTGGCACAAAAGCTGAAGGAGCATTACGGCAAGAATTTTATCTGCCTGTTTTTAAACGGCTTTTGCGCCAATGTAAACAATTGGGACTGCATGGGTGGAGACGGTGTTCCGCCGGTTGAAGACTATATCCGCATGGGGAATCGGCTTGCGGAAACGGTTATAGGTGCAGAAAACTGGGCGGTACCCGTTAGTGACGAAACAGTTGCCGTGGCACGGGAGGTTTTAAAGCTGAAACGGCGCGAGCTGGAACAGGGTGTTTTAGAAAAGTACGTTGATCTATATGAACGGGACAACGGCCGCGGCGCGAGGGATATTGCAAATTTAGACGGTGAAGAGTTTAGCATGGCGGCTTCGGAAATCATGGTTAAGGTATACCGTGACGGCCCGGCCGTTTTCGACTGGCCCATCCATGCCCTGCGGATCGGTGACTGCCTTTTGTATGCCGTCCCCGGTGAAATGTTTGCGCAGTTTGCCGAAAAAATCAGAAAAGACTCTCCCACGCAAAAACTGTTTTTTGCCGAGCTTTCAAACCGTGACGGCGAGATTTATGTGCCGCCGATAGAACTGCAGGGATACGAAACTGTGTACGAAAATCATCCTGTCAGCCGTTGGCTGGAGCCTGCGGCCGGTGACTTGACGGCAGAGGGAGCCGCCATCCTGGGAAAACGCCTTTTTCAGTAGTGTATTTTTATGAATAAAATCAATATGATTAAAAGGAGTGGTCAAAATGAAAAAACTATGCTCTATCGTACTTTCGCTGGCTATGCTGGCATCGATTGCCGTGCCCTTTGGTGCGGCTGCCGAGGGAGAAGCGGCTGAAACAAGCTTTTTACAAAATGCCTGCACCTCCATCACAGCGTCTATTGCAGAGCGGTATTCTGCGGCATCGGCAAGTGCAATGGTGGACGGCGACAAGACCGATACCGAGTATAAATCGGCGCTGACTCGTCCCGCGACGGAACCGGCGGCTTTAGTGGTGGATATTCAGCTGGATGCAGTGTACCGCGTTGATACGGTCAAGGTTTTTGAAAGATTTTTGGGTGCGGTGCCTTGCTACACAACCGTTGATGTATACCTCGGCAACGTGCTGACAGGCGATATGCAATGGGGAGAAAAAATTGCAACAGCGGCGGCATCGGCCAAGGGTGCGGCGGCTGATGGTCAGTCTGTTGAAACAGCGGTTGATTTGACCGATGCGGAAAGCAGTGCACGGACAGGCAGTGCAATTCGGTTTGTACTGCACGGAAACACGGAGGCAGATTTTACATCGGCCGGTGAATCGTTATATCAAATCCGTGAACTGGAAGCCTTTGGTGAAAGAGTGGGAGAAATGCCTTCTAATATTTGCTTACATCAAAAAGTGGAAACCAATCCCAAAGCGGCGTACACGCAATTACCGGCAAGCAATATTACGGACGGCACAGATAACCGCTACTCAAGCGGAGCAGTACAGACAGAATGTGTGGTTACAATCAGCCTGGACGGGGTATATAACATCGGTTGGGCAGATGTAACGTTCCGTCTGCCGGCAGATGACAATGACGCCTACTGTGATTATGTGAAGATTGAGGCCGGGAAAAAAGGAACGGAAGGGACAATTGCCTGGACAACGGCCAACGCAGACGGACAAACGGAGATAAACCAAAGCGGTGCAGCCGGCAGCTTGGTAACAACCAGGGTTCCTTTTACCGCGCAGATGGAAGCGGATGTGCTGAAATTTACCTTCAGCCGCAAGAATTACAGCGAGCAAAAACCGTATGAAATTGCCGAAATTATGGCCTACGGCGCTTATGTCGGAGAAAGCTATACCGATAATATTTTACATGCGTCCCATACAGAAACCGATATTGACGCCATTAACGCGACACTGTCGGAAGCGAGACTGACAGACGGCGATATAAAAGATTTACGTTATGCGTCTGTTACCCAAGTAACAGATCCGCTGACTGTAACCTTTACGCTGGACGGACGCTATGACGTTACAAAATTCAGAATTTACAAACGTTTTGACGAAATCAATACCGGTACAACCGGCGACGGTGTGGAAATTTTGTGCGGCACGGTCGGCACAAACGGTATTATGCAGTGGACAAAAGCCGTGGAAAACAGCAAGCTGAACGACAGAATCGGCGCAAACGGCGCCGTTGAAGCCACGGAGTTTGTTCTGAATGCAGCGGTTTCGGCCGAGGTGATTCGTATGATTTTCACAAAGCCGGAGAATGCACATCAATATCAGTTCCCCGAAATTGAAGCAATGGGCACAAAACAGGAGGGTGTTACGACCCGTCGCCTGACAGCGGTCAGCTATGAGCAGAACGGCGACACCACAGCGATTTGCCCCGAAAACGGAAGCTTTACGGCACGCGCCTCTTACGAAGGCGTTGCAGACGCGGTTTCTGTCTTTATGCTTTATGCGGATAACGGCAGTTTAATCGATGTTGCCGTGAACACCGGCAATGGCGCAGCCTTCCAAATTGCGGAGGATAAGACTGTTAAAAAGGTTCGTGTGTTAACCTTTGATTCTATGCAAAATCTGCGTCCGCTGCTTTTGGGCTGGCACGCAAACTATTACAGAGCATAAAGGGGACAAAGATCAGCTCTTTACTGCCATACGGGGCTGTGAAAAAACGTATATAAACCGCAAGCCCTCCCGATGCAATGACATTGGGTGGGCTTGCGGTTTTATTTATGACATTCCCTTATGACTGTGCTGTCACATCAAAGGTATATAGCTGATCGGCCTCGATTTTTACGCGTTGGCTGCCGATTTGCAGTATACCGCCACTTTTGTTGGTTGTGACGGACAGGTGATTTTTATTTTTGCAAACCGATACACAGCCGTTTAAAACGGGCGCTGTAATTTGGTAATCCTCATCTTCAAGGTATGGTCGAATCTCAAAGCTTTGATACTCCGGTTCTGTGGGGACAACGCTTGCCATATAACGGCCGACGGCATAAACGGGCACGGCGCCCCAGGCATGGCACAGGCTTTTGTCAAACGGCTCTCCGTACATGGCGTATTGCTCGACACCCGTAACATCGGGGTCAAATTCTTCATATACGGTTTTGGCTCCGGCATCCGTCATTCTGCCCCAGTAAGAACGGATGTCAGCCAAAATATCTTTTGTCAGGCCGCATTGATACATGGCTTCGTATTGAAAAAATTTAAAAAACGGCGTAGTAATTTCCTTAACAGACGGATTTTTATATACATGCTCTATCATGGCTTCTTTTTTGGCATCGTCGGCATAACCGAACAGAATGGCAAAGCAATTTTGGTGGTGGCAAATCTGCGTAGAGGGGTGACCGTCACGACAGGTTGAAACATAGCCGCTTAGTGAGTCCGACCAATAGATTTCGTTCACATTCCGATACACGCGGTCTGCAAGTGTGCGATAATGCTGCGCATCTGCATCCGCATGCATCTTTGCCGCAAAAAATGCCATGACACGAAGCGCCCTTCCGTACAGCATTTGTACCGCGCAGGAGTAGCCGTCTTTTTCAATATCGTGCCAGTCGATCACAACCCAAGAGCTGTTGACTCGGGGAATCAGTCCTTTCCATGCGGCTCTTTCGGTGTAAAACGCCATTAAAAGCTTCATATATTCATAATTTCTTTCCACAAAATTAAAATCACCGGTGTAGTCATAATATGCCTGTATGGTTAAAAACCAGTAAAAGGAGTATTCCAAAACATTATTAATCGGTGTTTTTACTTCTTTATTTCCGCGCAGGGATAAAATCGTCCGCTTTATGGTTTCGGTGTCGAAAAAGGAATAAAAGCTCATATGGGACATGGTATAGGCATCCCCTGCCCACGGCCACTTGTCGCGCTTAATGCCGTCCGGCAGAAAAAAACGGCTGCAAAGACTGAGCGTGTATTTGGATATTTCGTATATATCCTCCAAACGTTTTTCACCTTTATACATTGACCGATCCTTAGCCGGATTATATTGATACAAACATTCCAGCTTGAAAGCCGTTTCGCCCCAAAAACGCACAAAACGGCAGCCGCGCGGCGGCAGCTCGGCTGCCTCGGTGCGGCTCACGGTGTCGATAATGACGCAGCGGTCACTGTAGGTTTCTGCAAGCGATTCACCGTAGGCAACGAAAATGACCGCATCCTTGGGGATGCTTGTTAATTTCAGCTTTACATATGTATCCTTGCCAAAGTCCACAATCCGTTCTCCGTGCGCCGTCCGATCGGAATCGGGCGTTATGCTGCAAAACGGTAAGGTGTAATCACCCGGCAGGATTTTCTTATCCGCACAGCAGCAAGAGGTGCCGACGGCTTCAAACACATCGTCATACAAATCGGCATGCCAGCTTTCGTCCGATACAATGCTGTCGTCCTGCACGAACAGTGCACACATGCCCGTCATATTAAACACGACACATTCAAGCTCGTGTACACCGGCAGGCACCCGATAGGCCGATCAGGCAGGCTGACGGATGCCGTCGATTAAACAGATGGCCTCGCCTTCGGCACATATTTCAATTTTTTTCATTTGCTGCGGGGTTTACGGTCTTACGAAAGCGAACCAGGCAGGGCACATTGGGTACCTCCCAAAACGCCGGCACAATCCGTCCGCGTTCCTCTCTGCCAAGCAGCGTCTTTTTTGTCAAATACATTTCAAAGTCTCTGTAGTGCCAAATCTATTTTGCGCTCATATATACCTCCTGCTATTGTCCGTGTTATGCGTCTGCCCGCCCGGTGTATTGCTCCGGCAGCTTGTTTTTCGGGATTTCCTTTTCAAAAATAATTCGCACGGTTGTGCCCTTGCCCGGTGCAGATTCCACCGTGATGCCGCACGTTTTGTTATAAAAAATAGTAGAATTTTTCTCTCTGCCGCAAGATGATTTTAGGTCGGTTGAGGGATTAGAAAACGCCGGAAACCCGCATAAACTCTATGTTTTTGCGCGTTCTCGGCGTTTCTTTTATCGCCTGTGTTAGTGGTGCTTTTTCGGTAAATGGTGCCCAAATGGTGCCCAAATCCCACGCGGGGCTATAAAACGGTATAAGAAGCGGTAAAGAGATACAGCGGTTAAAGCTCTAAATCGCTGCTCTTTTTCTTTGCCGCGCTCTTTGCTTTCTTCGGCTCGGCTTTCTCTGCCTTTGCCGGGTCTGCCTGTTTGACCGCCCCATGATAAGCGTCTAAGACTTCTTTTTTGCGTTCAAGCCGCACGTCCACATAACGGGCGGTAACAGCTTCAAAGTTCATAGACAGCCCAAGCGATACGCCGATACCCGCAAGTGTATGTCCTAACACTTCGCCTACGGTGTAGAAGTCGCCTGTCAGTTGGTGCATATTTGTAGCTGCTGTATGGCGCAAATCGTGAAAGCGGATATGCGGCATATCCAAATCTTCAAGCAGCTTTCCAAACTGGGAAGATACCCACGACGCGGAGATAGGGGAACCGTCCGGCTTCGCTACAACAAGGTCATTGTCATAGTAAGGCTTTCCGTCCTTTTCTGCCTGTTCGCGCTGCGCTTCCTGCATAGCAAACTGTTTGAGAAAGAACGGGCGGGCAAGCTCTGTGATAGGCAGCTTTCGCCCGTTGGATTTCGGCGGTGCCATTTCCTCAATGACTTTTGTTTTTGGCGGTACCTTAAAGGGTAGCTGCTCGGAAACGTCAAAGGTGTTGTTTTCCAAATCCACATTGCGCCAACGCAAGCCCAGGATTTCAGAACGGCGCATACCGTAAAGCCCGCCTAAGATAACGGGCATTTCCCAAACGGTACCCTCGACGCGCTGCATAAGGGCTTTTACCTGTTCCGGCGTGTACGGGTCGGGGGTCTTGTCGCTCTTTCCAAACTTCGTAAGCGTGTCCTTTGCTGCGTTTGTTTCGATATAGCGGTATTTCCGGGCATGGCTCAACGCCACGCTCAAAACACGCTTTGCCCCGGCTGCGGTGGACGGTTTCAAGCCTTTGTCAATAATCTGCTGAAACATTTTGTCTACCATAGCGGGGGTAAGCTGATTAAGGGCAACGCCGCCGATATATGGCGTGATGTAGTTTGCAATCGTTCTTTTGTACCCGTCGTAAGTAGAGGGGCGCAAGTTCACTCTTGCATAGCTTTCTACCCATTCATTCAGATAGCTTGCAACGGTCTGTTTCCGCTGTGAAGCGATAGACGCAATCTGTCCCGGATTATGGAGCTTTGCTTTCATCTCTGCTTCATGCTGCGTTGCTTCCTTTTTTGTTGGAAAGCCCTTTTTTGAATAGGTTTTCTTTTCCCCATTCGGGGCGGTGTACTTTATATTCACGTCGTAAACTGTACCCGGCCGCCCGGTCAGTACGCCGTTGCTGTCGCGTTTATTCTTAACCTGCCTTGTTGATATAGCCATAGCTTAACCTCCCTGTCGTGCCGGGGGCTTCGCTGTCGTCTTTGCCCTGTGGTACCAGTCCCAGATTGCAGCGTCAGCTATCAAACGACGGTTTCCATTTTGTATATATTCAAGCTCGCCACTATCCATAAGCTCGCGCAGTTTATTTTCCCCGATACCGCTAATCTTGCTCATTTGCTCAACGGTCTTTAACATAGGGAATACAGGGATAGCGGGGCTTGCTGTTTCCTTTTTTGCCATAGGAAAATACCCCCTTTCATAAATGGCTAAAAAGTCAAGTTACAAAAAGTGGGCTTTAACCGGGCGGCTGTTAGCACAACCTCGCGGGAATTGCACCCCTGCTCATTTAAGGCAGCTTTACCCATTGCCTGCGACGCTCTGAACGCTCGGACTGTGGCTGTAAAGGCTTATCTCCCCTCAATGCGTGTTGTCGCCCGCAAGCTGCTAACTTGCTTCCCGTCGCGGTGTTTCTCGCTCGGCTTTTCCCGATAGAGGAATAGCGTCATGGCGCACCCTCCGTATGGCTCGGCGCAAAAAGGACGTACCCGGTTTGCCCTATACTGCGTCGCCGTTATCTTGCGTCGCTTTCTTTGTCAAGGAACATACGGGGCTGCTGCGGATTGATACGAAACGGAAAAGGGGTTAAGACGTTTCGGTATCGGTGCAGTTATTCAACCCTAAATGTGAGGATTGCCCTCATTAGTCTTGCTTGCAGCCGTTGGCGAATATCCTCGTCAACGCCAAAATAGACGTTTCCGCGCTCGTCGCAGAGCTTCCGCATGGAAAGGCTCGCTATGTAACCACTAAAATGCTGCAAGACAATTTTCATAGCGTCCGGGTCGCCCTTTGTCGCTGCCACAATGACAGGATAGGGAACAAGGGCAACGTCCGGGAAGTCAGATTGTTTACCATTCGTCCCATTCATCAGCGTGTTCCTCCAAATATTTCTTCAAGATTTCAAAAGAGCTTGTCCGTCTGTACTGTATCGTGCTGCGCGACGTATTGAATAACTTTCCAATCTCCACGTCGGTCATGCCCTCGAAATAGTACAGCATGATAGCTTTCCTTTTTTCTTCCGGCAAAGTGCGGATTGCTTCAAGCAGCAGCTTCGGCGTGATTTTCTTTCCTGCCTGCTGATAGCTCGGCTCGGCTTCTTCGTCTTGAAAATACTTATCAAGCGTATAAAGCTGTCGTTCCTCATGCAAGGCAAGGTCGGAAAACGACACTTCCTTTGCTCTGCGACGCCGGATTTCCTCGTGGGCGTTGCAGGCTTCGTTGTGCAGCACCCGTTTACAGAAACTTTGAAAGATACATTGCTTCTGAAATTCCACGCGATTAGGTTCCATGTTCTCACCTCCTTTCGTGTTGAAAGGTGGCGGTACCTCCCCTTTTCGCGGGATAATACAGGCGATTTTTTCAAACGCCGAATGAAAGCGAAACTTTTTTGAAAAAACCTCCCGAAAATGCAAAATGCGCCTGTCTGCAAGATGCAGACAAGCGCAAAGGAATTGTAAGCGGTATTTAGATGATTTGACAGTTCATATATGAGGGTAGAAGTGTTCCCGGCGGCGGTCGGGCTTTTTTTGATAAGCTAAAAGATATGGCGATATAGAAAAAGGACATGGCGATACCTCCTTGATACCGCCGTATCCTCAAAAAAGGGCGACTTTAATACACCCCCCGTTATCTTATTTTTCAAAAAGAAAACGGCGGTTTTGAGTAAATATTTCA
>UQYH01000039.1 GCA_900545185.1 uncultured Eubacteriales bacterium
TTTGAAAATTACTATAGTTATTTTTGAAAAAATGGAAATATTTTATGAAGCCGGGCAGAAAAACTTGTGATTTTGTGAATGATATGTTATAATTAAATTATATGAAGCTATATACGTATAGGCTTTGTGGCTGCAAAATATGATGCATAGCACGCGAAATTTTTGTGCTGCGGTGTGTTTTGCAATCAAAACGGTTGTCGCTTGACACAATTCCGGGATGGTATGTTTATGAAAAAAACCTATGTTACATCAATGCCGAATCACATCGGCGCATTTTTAAAGGCAAGCCAATGCTTTGCCCGATTGGGAATTAATATTACGCGCGTCAGCTATAACAAGGCGGTGGATTCGCACACCTTGTTTATTGATGCGGAGGGTACGGAAAAACAGCTGCAAAAAGCAGATGTTGAGCTTGAAAAAATAGGGTATCTGCAAAACGAGCGGAGCCATACAAGCATTGTGCTGCTGGAATTTTGCTTAAAGGATGTGCCGGGGAGTGTTACGGATGTGCTGACGCTGATACACGAATTTAACTTCAATATCTCCTACATCAGCTCGCAGGAAAACGGCACGGATTACCAGCTGTTTAAAATGGGCTTATATGTGGAACAGCCCGAACAGCTTTCCGACTTTTTAAAGGAAGCGGAAAAGTTGTGCCGCGTTCGGGTGATTGATTATAACAGCTCGGAAAAGATTTATGACAACAGTATTTTTTACAGTTCTTATGTGGTAGGTCTTTCGCAAATGATGGAGCTTTCCGATGCGGTCAGCCAAAAGCTTTTGGTTCATGTGAATCTGGCGATGCAAACGCTGGATGAGCAGGGGCTTTCGCCGTATCGTACGTTTGACAGCATCAGCAAATTTGCTGAGCTGCTTTCGGCCTCACGCAGGGAGAAGTTTTTGCCGCGCATCAGTACGCACAGCGTTACGGAGCATACGGAGATTACTTTGATTGAACCGCCCTGCGGCAGTAATATGATGCTGATACAAAGCAACGGAAAGGTACTGTTTGTTGACAGCGGCTATGCCTGCTATCGGGAAGAAATGCTGGCGGTTTTGCGCGATTTGCTGCCGGGCTTTGCAGGTATGAAAAAGAAAATTTTGGTAACGCATGCCGATGTTGACCACTGCGGATTGGTGCCGCTGTTTGATGAAGTTATTGCAACGCACAGAACGGCGATATGCCTGCAAAATGAGTATGAGGGCAAAAACGGATTCCGTGAGGAAAATCCGCTTCATAAACCGTATATCAGCATTTGTAAAATTCTTACGGACTATAAAACCACGAATCCCGAACACATTCAAACACCGTGGAGGTACATAGAGCAGCTTGACGAGCCGCTGACACAAATCGGTTTTTTTGATTTTGAAGAACTGCATTTTGAGGTGTACGAAGGCAAGGGCGGCCACCTGCCGGGAGAATGTGTGCTGGTTGATTATCAGCATCATATTGCTGTTACGGGCGATGTTTACATTAACACGCACGGGCTGACGCCGCAGCAGGCGGCTTATAACCAATATGCGCCGATTTTAATGACATCGGTTGATACAAACCCGTCACTTTGCGCCGAAGAAAGGAAGGCCATTATGCAGCGTTTGGGTGTGGGTAAATGGCAAATTTTCGGCTCTCACGGCTTTAAAAAGGATTATTGTGTTAATGCTTGAATATAAGGAACTATCATAAAGAAAGGAGCGTGCAGACGTGCGTTTTGTTCACTGTGCCGATTTACATTTGGATACACCTTTTTCCGGGCTGGGCGATGCCGCCAAAGCGGCGGTTCGGCAAGCAGAGCTGCGGCAGACGCTTTTGCGGATTGTTGAAAAAGCACGCGGTGCCGATGCGCTTTTGATTGCAGGCGATTTGTTTGACCAGGCATCGGTAGAGGCTGAAACGCTGCGCGTTCTGCGCCGGGGCTTTGCTTCGCTGGGGGATACGCGCGTGCTGATAGCGGCAGGCAATCATGACCCCTTGACCGAAACCTCATATTACAAGCTGGCCGGCTTTTCTCCGAATGTCTATATTTTCGGCAAAGAGCCATCGTGCGTTACGGTGGCGGATTGTGATGTGTGGGGCATTTCGTTTTCGGGCGCTGCCCAAGAGGACAGCTTGCTGACGGATGCGCTGACCCCGCGGGACAGCCGCCCTTCTGTGCTTTTGATGCACGGCAATTTGGGCGGTGATGATTATAACCCCATCAATCGTGAACAAATCGGCCGATCGGGCTTTTTATATGCCGCACTGGGACATGTACATAATTACAGCAGTGAACGCATCGGCAAAACACTGTGCGTGTATCCGGGCTGCCCGGAGGGGCGCGGTTTTGATGAACCGGAGGATAAAGGCATTGTGTGGGGTGAGGTGACGGAAAACGGCGCAAGCGCTGAATTTGAGCCTGTTTGCAAACGACGGTACAGGGAACTGACCGTTGACGTGAGTGGTCTTGTGACACATGAGGAAATACGGGAAAAAATTGAAGCGTACAAGCTTTCGGAGACGGATTTATATAAAATCATTTTAACGGGTGAAACGGTACTGCTGCCGGATGTGCATGTTTTATCCGAAATGCTGACACAGCCGTTTTTTGTAAAAGTATATGACCGCACGCGGCGACCGCTGCAAATTGAAAAGCTGGTGCAGGAGGGCGGCTTGCGCGGCAGCTTTGCCGAAAAGCTTATGCCCGGTCTTTCGGGCAGCGATGCCGGCAAATACCGCTTGGCGCTGGAATACGGCCTGGCTGCCATTAACGGAGAGAAGGTGAAGGGTCTGTGATACTGCATACGATAGAAATTGAACAATTCGGCGGTTTAAAGGACTATACCTTGGAGCTGGAACAGGGTCTTTGCTATGTATACGGTGCAAATGAGGCAGGCAAAAGTACCTTGTGCGCCTTTATTGCGGTTATGTTTTACGGTATGCCGGGCAAGCAGCGCGGTGCAGGGCTTAAAGGGGACAGCCGCAGGCTTTACATGCCCTGGCACGAAAAATATATGAGCGGCTCGATTACCTTTTCGGCCGAGGGGCAAACCTACGTGCTAAAGCGTCGCTTCGGCAGCACAGCAAGGGGAGACAGCTGCACACTGCTTTCGGCAACGGACTGGCAGACAATTGAGATTGCGCCGGATGAAATCGGCCCCCGTTTTTTGGGTATGGGGGCGGATGCATTCCATAAAACCTTGTTTATCAGTCAACTGGGTGCGGCCTTTACCAAAGGCCGTGAGGATGAACTGTTGACGCGTCTTTCCAATTTGGAAAGCACCGGGGAAGAAGATGCATCGGTACAAAAGGCGATGGACAGCTTGGCCGCCGCCGCTTATGAGCTGGTCACCAAAACGGGACGCGGCGGTGCAATTGCACAGCTGGATTCTAAAATTGAAGCGTTGGAAGCGGAGACACTGGCAGCCGCGAAACGCGGAGAGGCTTTGCAGGGCTTACTTGCCGAGGTACAACGTCTGCAAGCAGAAAAAGAGACACTGGAAAAAAGCATTGCACAGACAGAAAAGCAGAAAGAAGCAGCGCTTGCCTTTGCCGCCTATACAGAACGGCGCAAACAGCGTGAGGACAGGCAACAGCTAAAAAGCCGTTTGCAGGACGCGCAGAAGGAACAAGAAAGCGCGGCACAAAGGCTGCAAGAATCAGAAGCCAAGCAAAAGCTTTTTAGCGGTGTGCAAAGTATGACGCAGGAGACGATTGTACACTTGGCGGAGCAGGAGACGGAAAAGCAACAGCTACTAGCAAAGGAAACGGAAAAACAATCGCTTAGTGACGAAATTGCAGCTTTGCAGCAGGAACGGGAAACTGCCTCTCGCCAGGTGGGCAAGGGTGTCAACATCTTTATGCTGATTGTTGCCGTTTTGGTGCTGTGCATAGGGGTTGCGGGCGGTTTTCTTGTATCACCGGTTTTGTATGCTTTGGGCTTGGTTGCGGTCTTTTTGGGGGCGGTGGCCTGCATGGGGTGTAGCGGCCGAAAAAAAGCAAAAGAAGAATTGCAGCGAATGGATATTCAAATTGCCGAAAAAGAAAAGTCGCTTGCGGCGATGCGGCAGACATGCACCGAAGAACGGCTGCGGCAGCTTACGGAGGATATACAGGTCGTTTATCGGGCGGCAGAGGTTGATACGCTCTCGGCGCTTTCGGCTAAAATCGAGTCGGCAAAGCAGCTGGATTATGAGCTGAAAACGGTGCGGAATGAGATGCGGCAGACGGAGGAAACAATCAAGCGGCTTCAACAGCAGCTGGATGCAGCGCCGCAGCCGGCAGAAGAAGCGGAACAAAGCTATACGGGCGACAACGCACAAACGCTGGAACAGCGTCTGACAGAGCAGCGGCACAGGCTTATGGAAAGTGAACGCTTGCTGGCACAATACAACGCACGGCTGGAAAACAGCACAGCCGGTACAAGAAGCTATGCGGTGATTGAAAGTGAGCTGGAGGAAGCAAAAGCGCACCGTACGGAGCTTGCCGAGAGATATGAAGCGATTATGCTGGCCTATTCGGCTTTGCAGACGTGTGCGGAGGATTTAAAAAATAATTTTGCACCGGCTTTAAATAAACGGTTAAGTGAGCTTTTAAATACAATGACCATGGGGCGGTATTGTGACGCAAAAATGACTGACGACTATGCCCTTAAAATGAAAGAGCCGAACGGAACGGATGTGTTAGAAGCGGAATACGTCAGCGCCGGTACCTTTGAGTTGTTTTATTTTGCCCTGCGTTTGGCGGTTTTGCATACGCTGACGGACAAAGCGCCGCTTTTGGTGTTGGATGACGCGTTTCTCCAAATGGATGAAAAACGCCGTCGGGCAGCGTTTGAAACGTTGCTTTCCGAACCGGCAGAACAGATTTTGTATTTTTCCTGTCACAGACCGGCAGACTATATAAAAACAGTTATAACCTTATCATAAACAGAACGACAAAAGAATGGGAGCGAATTAATATGAATCATTACAAACCGGAAACTATTTGCATTCAGGGCGGTTATCAGCCCAAAAACGGTGAGCCGCGTGTATTGCCGATTTATCAAAGCACGACCTATAAGTACGATTCGGCCGAGCATTTGGGTGCACTTTTTGATTTAAAGGTGCCGGGGCATATGTATACCCGTATTTCAAACCCAACGGTTGAAGCGGTTGAAAAAAAGATTGCGGAGCTGGAGGGCGGTGTCGGTGCGGTTTGTGTATCCTCCGGTCAGGCGGCTAACCTGTTTGCCATTTTAAATATTGCCCAAAGCGGTGACAACTTTATCAGTGTTTCTTCCATTTACGGCGGTACGCTGAATCTGTTTGCCGTGACCATGCAAAAAATGGGTATTGAGGTTCGGTTTATCCGTCCCGGTGCAACGGATGAAGAAATTGACGCCATGTTTGACGAAAGAACCCGTGCGGTTTTCGGCGAAACGGTGGCCAATCCTGCGCTTGATGTTTTGGATTTTGACCGTTTTGTTCACCTGGCGCACAAGCACGGCGTTCCGATGATTGTGGATAACACCTTTCCCACACCGATTTTGTGCAGACCTTTTACATACGGGGTGGATATTGTCACACATTCTACCACAAAATATATGGACGGTCATGCGCAGGTTGTGGGCGGCGTTATTGTGGACAGCGGCCGTTTTGACTGGACGGCAGGCGGTAAATATCCCGAACTGACAGAACCGGACGAATCTTACCACGGCGTTGTATATACGCGTGACTTCGGCGAAGCGGCCTATATTACCAAAGCACGTGTGCAGCTGCTGCGCGACTTGGGCGCAACACCCAGCCCGATGGCGGCCTATCTTTTAAATATAGGGCTGGAGACCTTGCATCTGCGCATGGAGCGCCATTGCCAAAATGCGCTGGCGGTTGCCGAGTTTTTGAAAAAACATGAAAAAGTCAGCTGGGTCAGCTATCCCGCTCTTCCCGGAGACAGCCAATATGAACTGGCACAGAAATATTTGCCGAACGGCGTGTGCGGCGTTGTATCCTTTGGCGTGGCAGGCGGCCGCGAAGCCGCCGTACGGTTTATGGACAGCTTAAAGCTGGCGGCCATTGTGGTACACGTGGCAGATGCAAGAACCAGCGTGCTGCATCCGGCCAGCACCACGCACAGACAGTTAACGGACAGCCAGCTGGCCGATGCAGGCATCGGCGCCGATTTGGTGAGAATGAGCGTGGGCATAGAAAATATTGAAGATATTATTGCCGATATTGAGCAGGCGCTTTTACAGGCATAAAAAGCAATATATACCGATATATGATTTATTCTTGAAAAAAGAATTGAATTTTTTTCGACAATTTGATATAATACTATAATATAGGTCTTAGGAAGCCTGACTTCCTGATGTCTTTATGGTTAAAGTTGAAAAAATAAAAACGGCTGTGTTTGGTATATATTGAACAGAGTAAATCGGAGGTAACTATGGATCCAAAGGATCGGTTATTGATAAAGCAAGCAGTGAATCTTCCCATGATTGCGGTGGATAATTTGGTTATTTTCCCCGATACACTGCTGCATTTTGATATAAGTGAAAAATTAGAGGTTTTGGCGCTTGACCACGCTATGCGGAATAATCAGCTTATTTTTGTAGCGGCGCGGCACAGCGGCCGAAACGAAGTGCTGAAAACAGAAGATATTGAAACGGTGGGAACGGTTTGCCGGGTTAAACAGGTTGTTAAAATGCCGGACGGCATGATGCGTGTTTTGGTTGAGGGTTTATACCGTGCCCAAATAGCGGAAATTCAGTCGGAAGAGCCTTATTTTGATGTTTTGCTTGAGGTACTGAATGACACTGCGGAGGATTTGATTTCTTCCAATCGCTATGAAGCGCTGAAACGTCGGCTTGTGCTGGAGGTTGAACGGTATCAGGCTGCGAACCATGCGGTTAATCAGGGTTTTTTAATTATGCTTGAAAATATTGATGCCCTGTCCGAGTTGGCCGACGCGGTTGCAGCCAATGTGCAGTTTAAAATGACGGACAGACAGCGGCTTTTGAATACGGTTTCCGCAGAAGAACGGATTGAGCTTTTAATCGGCCTGCTGGCGCGGGAAACAGAAATTAAAAAGCTGGATAATGAAATTGAAAAGCGCGTTGTGGTTAAAATGAGTGACGAGCAGCGTGAATATCATCTGCGCGAACAGATGCGTGTGATTCAAGAGGCGCTGGGCGACAAAGACGGAATCGGACTGGAGATCAGAAACTACCGTGAAAAGTTGACACGTCTCGGCGTTTCGGATGAAGTTTTTAAAAAATGCGATCAAGAACTGGAACGCCTTGCAAAAATGCAGTTCGGAAACCCCGAAGCCAATGTGATTCGTACGTATGTGAGCACCATTTGCGAGCTGCCGTGGAACACCGTATCCAAAGAAAATTTAAGTTTGGACAATGCCAGAAAAATTTTAAACCGGGATCACTGGGGACTGGAAAAAATTAAAGAACGTATTTTGGAATATTTGGCGGTTAAAAAAATTACAAATTCCATGGCCGGGCCGATTTTGTGTCTGGTGGGGCCGCCGGGCGTGGGTAAAACATCCATCGCGCGCAGTATTGCAGAAAGCCTGGGTCGCAAGTATGTTCGTATTTCTTTGGGCGGTATTCGGGATGAAGCCGACATTCGCGGTCACAGAAAAACGTACATTGGGGCGATGCCCGGCCGCATTATGCAGGCGATGAAACAGGTCGGCACCAAAAATCCGCTGATGCTGTTTGATGAGATTGATAAAATGGGTTCCGATTACAGGGGCGACCCCTCCGCAGCGCTTTTAGAGGTGCTGGACAGTGAGCAGAACATGAAGTTTCGTGACCATTATTTAGAGGTCGATTTTGACCTGTCGCAGGTTTTGTTTGTGGCAACGGCCAACACGCTGGAAACCGTGCCGCGTCCGCTTTTGGATCGTATGGAAATTATTGAGCTGACGGGGTATACATCGGAGGAAAAACAGCAGATCGCCAAGCGGCATTTGCTGCCTAAGCAGCGTGAAAAGCATGGCCTTTCGGCGCAGAACTTTAAAGTAACAGCCGGTGCCCTGCGTGAAATGATTGATTTTTACACACGGGAATCAGGCGTCCGCGGATTGGAAAGAACGCTTGCCAAGCTGTGCCGCAAGGCTGACTTGGCTTTGGCAGAAAACGATGCGGAGACGGTTCGGGTGACTGAGAAAAATTTGCATGAGTTTTTGGGAAAACGGCGCTTTAGCTACGATACCATCGGCAAAAAGGACGAGGTTGGCGTGGTGACGGGACTTGCTTGGACGCAGGTTGGCGGCGATACGCTTTCGGTTGAAGTTAATATTATGCCGGGCAGCGGCAAAACGGAGCTGACAGGCCAGCTGGGCGATGTGATGCAGGAATCGGCCAAGGCGGCCATCAGCTATGTGCGCGCCAATGCCGATGCACTTTCCATTGCGAGTGATTTTTACAAAAATAAAGATATTCATATACACGTTCCGGAGGGGGCAACGCCCAAGGATGGACCTTCTGCCGGTATTACCATTGCAACGGCGCTTGTTTCGGCGCTTTCCGGCCATGCGGTACATCGCGATGTGGCCATGACGGGAGAAATTACGCTGCGCGGCCGTGTGTTGCCGATCGGCGGCTTAAAAGAAAAAACGCTGGCGGCTTTTCGTGCCGGGATTAAAACCGTTGTGATTCCGGCCGACAATGAAAAGGATGTTGACGAATTGGAAGGCGTTGTTAAAGAAAATCTGCGGATTGTACCGGTGCACACAATGCATGAGGTGCTGCAAACCGCATTGTTGAATTGAGGAGCACAATGAAAGTTAACACAAATCGTGTCGAGCTGATGATTTCAGCCGTGCAAAAAAAGCAATATCCCAATACAAGCATGCCTGAAATTGCACTGGCAGGGCGGTCTAACGTCGGAAAATCTTCATTGATTAACAAGGTTTTAAACCGAAAAAGCTTAGCGCGCGTCAGCGGCACACCGGGCAAAACGGTTACCATTAACTTTTATAATGTAGATAATCAGCTGATGCTGGTGGATTTGCCGGGCTACGGCTATGCCTCCCGTTCCAAAAAGGAAATTGAGGCCTGGGGCAGCATGATTGACGAGTATTTAAACAGCCGTCCGCAGCTTTGTCAGGTGGTGCAGCTTGTCGATTCGCGCCATAAGCCCAGTCGGGAGGATGTGGCTATGCAGGAGTGGATTCAGGCCTGCTGCGCCTATTCTGTTGTGTTTGCCACAAAGGCGGATAAGCTGAGCAAAAAACAGCTGGAGGAAAATTTGGCGCTGATTACCGAAACGCTGGCGCTGCGCGAGGGGGATGTTCTCATCCCCTTCTCGGTTAAGCAAAATGAAAGTGTGCTGAACTTTTGGGAATATGTTGACGGTTGCGTACTGGCAGAGGACGAGGAGGAATCTCTATGAAAATTGTGCGCTGTACATATGAAAAAAACACCTTTTACGGTGTGTTGCGAGGGGGTATGATTTACCCTGTTGACGGGGATATTTTCGGCAGTATATCGACCCTTGAGGGTGGTGTGGCGCTTGAAAAGGTGACACTTTTGCCGCCCTGCGAGCCGACAAAGATTATTGCGGTGGGATTAAATTACAGTGAGCATGCCAAGGAAATGCAGGAGGCACAGCTGAAAATGCCGGTGCTGTTTATGAAGCCGACGACAGCGCTTTTGGCACCGGGCGGCACCATCCGTCGGCCGAAGGAATCCGAACGCGTTGATTATGAAGCGGAGCTGGCGGTTGTCATCGGCAAAACCTGTTATCATGTTACGCCGGAGGAAGTGCCCGATTACGTTTTGGGGTACACCTGCTTAAATGATGTGACAGCGCGTGATTTACAAAAGGCAGACGGTCAGTGGACGCGTGCAAAGGGCTTTAATACCTTCGCACCAATGGGGCCTTGGATTGAAACGGAGCTTGACCCCAACGGACTGGAAATCCGGCTGGAGGTTAACGGCACGGTGCGCCAAAGCGGCAACACGGATATGATGCTCTTTTCACCGGCGCGTCTGGTCAGCTTTATATCCGGCATTATGACACTTTTGCCGGGTGATGTCATTACAACGGGAACGCCGGCCGGCATCGGGCCGCTGCAGTCGGGCGATACGGTTAGTGTTATCATTGATAAAATAGGCATATTGACAAATTATATGGAATAGAAACAAGACAGGAGTGAGCAAAATGAAAAAGATTTTAGAGCTGTTAGAGCGTGACGCAAGCTTAACACCTCAGCAAATTGCCGTTATGTTGAATCGGGATGCGGCAGAGGTAGAAGCAAAAATCCGCGAATATGAAAAAGAAAATGTGATTGTTGGGTATAAAACCATTGTAAATTGGGAGAAAACAGAGTTTGAGCCGGTTTCGGCCATCATTGAACTGCGCGTAACACCGCAGCGCGGCGAAGGGTTTGACGAAGTTGCAAAGCGCATTTATCAGTACGAAGAAGTGGCCTCGGTTTACCTTATGTCCGGCGGATTTGATATTGCCGTTATGCTGGAGGGTAAAACCATGAAGGAGGTTGCCCTGTTTGTTGCCGAAAAGCTGGCGCCGATGGAACAGGTCATCAGCACGGCAACACATTTTGTGCTGAGAAAATATAAGGTAGACGGGAACATCATTAGTGATAAGCCCCAGGATACCCGTGAGGTGATTACACTGTGAAATATGATAGCTTAGTTTCGGAGAAGGCGAAGCAGATTCCGCCCTCCGGGATACGTAAATTTTTTGATATTGTCAACGAGATGAAGGATGCCATATCATTGGGCGTGGGCGAGCCGGATTTTGTGACGCCATGGCATATCCGCAACGAGGCGATTTATTCGTTGGAACGCGGCCGTACACACTATACGGCCAATGCAGGGCAAATAGAGCTGCGGCGCGAAATTGCTTTGTATATGGAACGGAAGATTGACGTTTCGTATGACCCGGCAAAAGAAATTCTGGTAACGGTCGGCGGCAGCGAGGCAATTGATATTTGCATCCGCGCGCTGGTTAACCCCGGCGATGAGGTACTTGTGCCCGAACCGAGCTTTGTTTGCTACAAGCCCTGTGCAACACTGGCAGGGGCGGTTCCCGTGCCGATTGTAACCAAAAATGAGGATCGGTTTAAGCTGACAAAGGAAGCGCTTTTGGCGGCGATAACACCCAAAACCAAGCTTTTGGTGCTGCCGTACCCCAATAACCCGACGGGCGGCATTATGACCCGTGAGGATTTGGAGGAAATCGCTTCGGTGCTGCGCGGCACGGATATATTTGTTTTATCCGATGAAATTTACGGTGAGCTGACCTATGGCAGAAAGCATGTTTCCATCGCGTCGCTGCCCGGTATGCGTGAGCGGACGGTGCTTGTAAACGGCTTTTCCAAAAGCTATGCCATGACGGGCTGGCGTTTGGGCTGGGCGGCTGCACCGAAGGAAATTATGTCGCTGATGCTTAAAATTCATCAATATGCCATTATGTGTGCGCCGACCTCCAGCCAGTATGCGGCCATAGAAGCCATAAAAAACGGCGATGAGGACATAGAGCGCATGCGTGAGCAATATAATTACAGAAGACGTGTGATTGTAGACGGTTTTAACAAAATGGGTCTTTCCTGCTTTGAGCCGGAGGGTGCGTTTTATGTATTCCCGTCCATTCAATCCACCGGCCTTGGTTCCGAGGCGTTTGCCGAGCAGGTTTTGCACAGCCAAAAAATTGCGGTTGTGCCCGGAACAGCCTTTGGTGACAGCGGCGAGGGCTTTATTCGCTGCTCTTATGCATACAGCATTGCCAATATTAACGAGGCATTGGAACGAATTGATCGTTTTGTCAACCAAAAGGGAGGTTTGGCATAATGCCGTTAAATATTGTGTTGGTCGAGCCGGAGATCCCCCAAAACACGGGCAACATTGCACGCAGCTGCCGTGCAACGGGCAGTGTGCTGCACATTGTCAAGCCAATGGGTTTTTCGATTGATGATAAAAAGCTGAAGCGTGCGGGGCTGGATTATTGGCACGAGCTGGACATACGTTATTATGAAAATTTAGACGATTTCTTTGAAAAATGTAAGGGAACGTATTATTTCTGCTCTACGAAAGCGCAAAAAAGACACTCTGAAGTGCAATATAAGGATGGGGATTACCTTGTATTCGGCAAGGAGACAAAGGGCCTGCCGGAGAAACTTTTGCACGAGCATTACAGGGACTGCGTGCGGATTCCGATGCTGCCGGGTATTCGGTCGCTGAATCTATCCAACGCGGTTGCCATTGTTTTGTATGAGGCTTTGCGGCAACTGGATTATGACGCGCTGGAATGTATGGGTCATTTAACGCAGTATGATGATTAAGGAGGACAGGCGGCATGGCAGAGAAGAAAAGCTTTGAAAAGACGATGGCCGAGCTGGAAGCAACGGTTAAAGCGCTGGAGGACGGCAATGCCACCTTGGACGAGGCGCTTTCCCTTTTTGAAAAGGGTATTAAGCTTTCAAAGGCCTGCCAAAAGATTTTGGATCAGGCAGAGCAGAAGGTAACACGGCTGAGCGAAGCGGATGACGGTACGCTTGTGGAAAAGGATTTTTCCTAAAGATCCAACATCCCGATATGACGGCTGCAGGCATTTGGCTTTTGACAGCCGGGACGGCGCACGACGCCGATAGGAGGTTATCATGGACTTTTTAACAGAACTGGAAGCAAAAATTAATTTGGTTAATCAAGCCCTGCAAACATACTTTGTCAAAAAGGAAAATCATCAGGCATCTATTTACGATGCAATGGAGTACAGCTTGTTTTCGGGCGGTAAACGGATTCGCCCTGTTTTGTGCGTGGCCTGTGCCGAGGTGTTCGGCAATGCGGAAGAAGCGCTGCCGTTTGCCTGCGCACTTGAAATGATACATACGTATTCCTTGATTCATGATGATTTGCCCTGCATGGATGATGATGATTTGCGGCGCGGCAAACCGACCAACCACATTGTTTACGGTGAAGCCATGGCGGTTTTGGCCGGGGATGCGCTTTTGAATTACGCGTTTGAAACCGTGCTGCAGCATGCCAAATGTCAGCCTGCGCTGACGGTTGAGGGACTTAAAATTCTGGCGGAATGTGCCGGAACAGAGGGTATGATCGGCGGTCAGGTCATTGATTTGGAATCGGAGGGCAAATCCATTGATTATGTAACACTGATGGCAATGCACATTCACAAAACCGGTGCCCTTATGATGGCGGCTGCCAAATGCGGCGCATTAATCGGCGGCGGCACAAAGGAAGACGTTTTGAACATGGAAAAATATGCCCGTTATCTTGGCGTGGCATTTCAAATTAAAGATGATATTTTAGACGTGGAGAGTACAACGGAAATGCTGGGTAAGCCTGTCGGCAGTGACAGCTCGAACCATAAAACAACCTTTGTCACGCTGTACGGTTTGGAGCAGTCGCAAAAAATGCTGGAGGATTACACGCAAAAGGCCATTGAAACCATAGAGCCTTACGGCGAAAAAGCAGCGTTTTTAAAAGATATTTCCGACTTTTTGTTAAAACGGAACCGTTAATTTTGCCGGCAGACCGTCGGCATGTTAGCGGCTAACTAAAAAGAAAAATGGTGATTCGTTTTGAATTTTGTAAAAGAGCTTCTTTGTAATAAGCCCTTGGTTGCGGCGCTGCTGGGATGGCTGGTGGCGCAGGTATTAAAAGTTATTGTGGTGCGCTTTAAGGATAAGCGTTTCGATTTCAGACGTATGGTCGGTTCGGGCGGCATGCCCAGCTCTCATTCGGCGTTTGTTATGTCGCTGACAACAGCGGCGGGATGTGAGCATGGACTTTCTTCAACGCTTTTTGCCATTTGCGTGGTTTTATCCTTTGTTGTGATGTATGATGCTTCGGGCGTTCGCCGTGAAACCGGCCGACAAGCCGAAATATTAAATGACATTATAGAAAACATAGGCACCGATGCACCCGAAGTGACGGGGAAACGCTTAAAAGAACTGATAGGCCATTCGCCGGTAGAGGTTTTTGCCGGTGCGCTGCTTGGCATTATCATTGGGCTTTTGGTGTATATTCAATTTTAAACGTGACATAAATAACACTGTAACGAATATAATGAGACACTGTGGGTGGCGCAGTATTCTAGTCAGCTCGGCTCATTCCCAGGACGGGCCTAAAAATCCGTTGAAGGGCACATCGATGAAGTTTCTGGTGCTTGCTTTCGACGCCCAGTCGGGGGTTGGTGCTGGGAGTTAAGGCTTAGGGGCGGTTTGCAATGGCATGTGAATAACGACCCCTTTGCCGTGGAGACCTGTTCTTGTGCTCGAAAATGCTCGGACGAAGTTTTGGCTTTTAAAGACATAGCAGGGTACGAAGCAGGATTAAACCTGTTTTGCGGTGTGAACTTGCCATGGGCAAGCAAATGCTGTGGGCAGCGTAGCCTGCCTTGAGTGGTATTGGCGGATAGCGGATCAGACACGGTTCTCTCGGCCAAGAGAACTGCGTCATCGCTGCTTGAAACCAATGCTGCAAAAGAGGCTAAGAATGAGTTTGACTGTTTGGGAAAACCTCTAGACTGTTCATTTTTTGAGACGCATCGGGGATTGCAGTGCGGACTTAAGTGGCGATTCGGTGACGCGCCGGGCAACCGCGCGACGGCGGCATGAAAGGGAAACCGCTGATTTGGCGACATTTCAGCTGCTGCCGGGGAAAGCCTACCGAACCTAAACCGCAAAATTAACCCGATGCTGTTGCCACTTTAATCAACATTTAAAAATGTACATGAAAAGGTGGTTTCGTTGACCGACGAGGACAAAAAGCAAAAAAAGACAATTCAAGTACGAAGCAACAACGCCGGAAATAGAAAAGTAAGCTACAAATGGGTGGTAACCATTGTGATATGGACGTTTGTGATTTCATCGACCATGCAAATGATTCAGGCAGGACTGATGAGCCGCGTTACCCTTTTGGCCGCTTGCTTTATTCTGTTTTCTTTTGTTTTAATCGGCATTGTGTTTGATATTATAGGTGTTTCGGTAACGGCGGCCAGCGAGGTGCCGTTTCACTCCCTTTCGGCGCGGCGTGTGCGCGGTGCAAAAGAAGCGATTCGTTTGATTCGGAACGCCGACAAGGTCGGCAATTTTTGTAATGATGTGATTGGTGATATCGCAGGTATTATCTCCGGTAGTGCAACAACGGCCATTGTGATTATGCTCAATGCTCTTTTTACGGGGCAGCATGAATACATTTTAAACATTACGCTGGCAGGGCTGGTTGCGGCGCTGACGGTCGGCGGAAAGGCCATTGGCAAGGGTATCGCCCTTTCCTACTGCAATCGCATTGTTTTTACGGTGGGAAAGCTGATTAGCTTTGTGCAGCCGAAGCATGGAAATAAAAACAAAAAAAGAAGGCAAATCAAATGAGTACAACAAAAACCAAATTGGCCGGCGTGATCGGGAACCCGATCGGTCACAGCCTTTCGCCTGCTTTGCATACATTTTTGGCAGAACAAACCGAAACGGATATGGCATATTTGGCCTTTCAGCCGGAACGTTCACAGCTTGGACAGCTGTTTGAGGGTGCACGGATGATGAACGCTCTCGGCTTTAATGTCACCTCCCCTTTTAAGGTAGATGTGCCGCAGTTTATGGACGAGCTGGATGCAGAAGCGCACAAAATGGGCAATATTAATACGGTTGTGAATCGAAACGGCAAATGGGTGGGCTATAATACAGACGGCGAAGGGTTCATCCGTGCCCTGGTGCGCCGCGGATTTACGGCAAAGGGCAAAAAGGTTTTGCTTCTCGGCACAGGCGGCACCGCCAGAACACTTTCGTACAAGCTGGCGCAAAACGGTGCCGAAAGTATTACCATATCCTCTCGCAAGGAAAATGCGGCGCAGCTTTTAAAGCCTGTTGTTGCAGAATTTAAGGATACAAAGCTGCTCTCCGGCACCGATGCGGAAACATCGTACGATTTAGTTGTTAACTGCACACCCATCGGCATGGCGCCGCACATTGGAGAAACGCCCATGCCGGCGCATGTTTTGTACCATCAGGGAATGTTGTGCTGCGATTTGATCTATAATCCGGCTAAAACAAGATTTTTGCAGGAAGCCGAGCAAAACGGGGCAAGCATATTAAACGGCATGAATATGTTTTTATATCAGGGCATTTTGGCCTTTGAGCTGTTTACGGGACAGCCCCTGCCGCTTAAAATTTGCGATAAGGTGTTTGAGAAATGGAGCCATCAGCATGATTGAACGAAAAAAAATTGATCTATCGGCGCAGCCTGTTTTTGCCGAATATATTCACAATGAACCCAATTCGACATATAACTTTACCAATATGTTTATGTGGGCGGATGAAACGGCCATCACCTATGCCGTTGTGGCAGATTGCTTGGTACTGTTTTTTCAAAATGACAGACATCCCGTATCGGCCTCGTATCCGATTGGAAATGGTGATAAACGACAGGCGCTGCGCGAGGTTGCGGCCGATATTGAAGGCTTTGGCCTGCGTCCCGTATTTCGTAATTTATCCGATTGGATGAAGGACGAAATAGAGGAGCTTTACCCCGGTTGCTTTGAATATGTGGAGGATCGGGCAGCGGCAGACTATATATACGAAACGGAGAAGCTGATTCAGCTTTCCGGCAAAAAGCTGCATGCCAAGCGTAACCACTATAATTTTTTTAAAAAAACATACCCGTATGTTTATAAAGAATTGACGGCGGCCGATATGCCCGACTGTATGGCACTGTTTGACACGTGGATTCACGAAAAAGAGGATTTGCGCTGGGGCGGCGGCTCTAGGGAGGCGACAAGGCGGCTGGTCGCGAATTTTGACGCCTTGCCCGTGCGCGCGGGCGGCATTTATATTGACGGCGAATTGATTGCATTTTCCATCGGTGAGCCTGTTTCGGAGGATACGGCGCTGATTCATGTGGAATATGCAACGGATGTGCACGGCGCATTTAACGCCATTAATCATGATTTTTGTGAGCATGCCTGGGCAGATTTTCGTTATGTGAACCGAGAAGAAGATATGGGGCTGGACGGACTGCGGCAGGCAAAGCTTGCCTATCGGCCAAGCAAGCTTTTGACAAAAACAAATGCGGTTTTAATCAAATCGCTGGAAAATTAAAAACATATAAGTACGAGGATTGCATTGCACAGGGACATGACGAGCGGATTTCCCTGTCATACATAATGGAGGACGTGAATATGGACATTAAGGACGTAGACAAGAATTTTGCGGAAAAAAAGGTTGAAGCGGCCGAATATGATGAATACTTGCCGACTGCGCTGGGACTGGAGGGGTTTCCTTGGCACAAGGAAAATAAAAATCCGTATTGCAGACTTCCCGAACGAATTTTGCCAAAAATGACGGAAGAAATTCGCTCCCTTGCAGTTTGCACGGCCGGCGGTGTGATTCGCTTTTGCACGAACAGCCCGTCCCTGCGGCTTACGGTGGACTATCGTCCGTTTTGGAGTATGAGTCACATGCCTTTAACCGGGCAGGCAGGCTTTGATTTGTTTGTGCATGAAAACGGGCAGGACAGATTTTTACAAAACTTTGCGCCGGACAGTAACGAATTGAAGAAAAACGTCACAGTTTTCACATTTTCGTGTTCGTTGCCGAAGGGCATGCATGAATATAGAATCTTTATGCCGCTGTATGCCGGTGTTCAAACACTTTCCATCGGTTTGCAAAAGGGAAGCTGTGTAGAAAAGGCGCCGCGTCATGCGGTGGAAAAGCCGATTTTGTTTTACGGTTCCTCCATTACGCAGGGCGGATGCGCATCGCGCCCGTATAATTGCCATGCGGCCATGCTGACAAGCCTGGTTGATGCCGAACAAATCAATTTAGGCTTTTCCGGCAATGCCAAGGGAGAGCCTGAAATGGCAGAAGCAATTCGTGAACTGGATTTATCCTGCTTTGTGATGGATTATGATTATAATGCGCCGACCTTGGAGTATTTGCAAAAAACACATGAGCCGTTTTTCCGTATCATTCGTGAAAAACATCCTGATTTGCCGGTTATTTTTATCAGCCGTCCGTTTGCAAATCCCGATGCGCATGCAGATGAGCCGGAGCGGCGCAATACGATTATGCAAACATACATACATGCTGTGGAGCAGGGCGATCGAAATGTTTATTTTGTGGACGGTATGCGCTTTTTTACGGAAACGCCGATCGAAATGCCGACGGTTGACCGCTGCCATCCCACCGATTTGGGCTTTTACTTTATGACCAAGGCCATTGCGCCGGTTTTGCGCCGCGCTCTGCATTTGTAACGTTTTTACGGTTTGCTGCATATGCTGTAAAAAAACACGGAAATGAGGAAGCCATATGGGCAAACCGGGATTTATGCAGGATTTTTTTAACAGTTTGGATGCCATAGAAAAGGAAATGCGCGGCTTGTGCGGATGTTTTCACAAGCCGCCGCCGTGTCCGTCGGGCTGCAAACCGGAAAGGTCGGAGGAAAGGCTCAAGCCGCCTTGTCCGCCCGGATGCCGACCCGAAAAGCCGCATGATAAACCAAAACCGCCGTGCCCGCCGGGGTGTGTGCCGGAACGGCCGTGCGAGTGTCGGCCGCCGAATCGACCGCCGTGCGGCCGTGAAAGGTTTTGCTGTGAAGAGTTTTGGGATCGAAAAGAAAAAAGATGATGCTAAGTGAGGTAGGGAAGAACATAGTTCTTCCCTACCTCA
>UQYH01000040.1 GCA_900545185.1 uncultured Eubacteriales bacterium
TTTTTTTTTCAAGCAGAAGACGGCATACGAGATACATCGGTGACTGGAGTTCAGACGTGTGCTCTTCCGATCTCGATTAAAATGCTGATGAGGTTTTCATCATAACAAAAGCTTTTTTGAAAGCTTTCCATCACGTGGTATGCAAGGCTTTGACAGGATGCGTCCGGTACGTTAAAAATCAGGCAAATTTGGTTCTGCTCCATTTCAAGCGTATACAGGGTGATGTCCTCCGGCACAAAGGAAACGAGCAGCGGCACAATACTTTCGTATAAAATTTTCCGCGTTTCGGGAGAAAAATCCTCATAAAACAAATCGGTATACGAAATGTTGACAATAGCCGCAATATAACACCCGTAACGAAAGTGGATGTCATATTTTTGCAGCAGCTCATCAAGCTCATCCTCGGCCAGGTACTCATCCTTTTGTGTCAAAAGCTTCAAAAGCAGCCGTTCGCCCGCTACGGGCAATACCGATGAAAGCTCTGTCCGCAGGGTGACGTTGTTATAAATCATTCGCTGAATGTTATACTCAATCATGTCAAACTCATTTTTATAGCGTTTGGCTTCCGCATCCTCTTTGCCCGAAAAAACACCGACCAGCTTTTTAATGGGGCGATATATAGACTTGCTTAAATATAGGGAAACAGCCAGCACCAACGCGGCACAAATAATCATAGAAATATAGTACAGGCGCACAAGCGGCGTCATTTTATCCGTTACATCCTGCTTGGGGACAATGACCATGTAATTTAAATTTTCAAACAGGCCGCGGCTGTTTTTATGCAAGATTACAATCTCGTTTTTCTCCCGAATCACATCTTCCTCCGCCGGGCGGCTTAAGGCCAGCTCCGTATAATAACGAACACGCTCCTCTGCGCCCTCGCTGCCGCCGTACACCTCGCCGCTTGAATCGTAAAGAACCGTTTCGGCATGCGCCGAAAGAGCCGATTTTTCTAAAACCTCCTGCAGCTTGCCGGCGCTGATATAAATCACCAGCGGATTTTTAAACGTATATTTTGTGTTTTTATAAAACACAATGGGAATCACTTCTTTTTGCTCGCCCGTAATTTTATTTTTCAAAACCGTATGCGAAAGCATGGAAAACTGTCTGTATCGGGTATTATCCGCAGCCTGCCAAAAGCTTTTGCCGCAGGTCTCCGAAAAGGCAATATAATCAAAATACGTGTCCAGCTGATACGACCCTTCGTTGCTGATAACCATGTTGTTGCCTGAATCAATCACAATAATTTCTTCAATAAAGCCGTCATGCAGCAGCTTATATTTCCCCATGTCCCGTATGGCGCGGTTCACCTGCGGCATGGCTTGAGTAACCGTCGTGTTTTTACCCATTAAAAGCGACTCTACGCTTTCGTTTTCCGTTATCATATAAGAATATTGCACAACATTATAAAACAAATCATCTACCATTCGAGAAACGGCAGAGAGCGTTTTTTTATAATTTTTATACAGTTCATCCGTCGAATTGCGATAATAATATTGGTACAAAATCGTTCCGCTCGCCAAAATAACCGCCATCATTAAAGCACAGCAGACAATAATTCTGAATAAATAGCTTTGTGTAAAATGAGCATAGCGTTTTACAATGTTTTTCAATATGATTCTCCTTTATACAAAACCTACGATACTCTGTTAAACACCGATGTACGGATCCAAGCCGTGACCGCGCCGGGGATGCTTCTTTGACGGTATATGCTGTAATGGTTCATTTTCTGCGGCAGCTTTTCCTGTTTTTCCATCCCGTCATGATACAAAAGCACAGCGCTTTCGCCGTCTGTCCGAAAGGCCGGTACGGCGGTGGTTGCAAGCCTTGTTCGGCCGTCCGACTGCGTCACGCCGTCAATCGGATATCCGTAGCCCGTGCCGTCACCTGTCATACACATCACATAGCTGCCGTGCAGACTTTCTGCCTGCGGCAGTGTACCGTTTACCACAATGGCGTTATTCGCATCGGCCGCAGCGCTTGTTTCTGTGCGGACAACCGTAACCGTTTGGTCAACGCCGCCCGAAAGCCGATACGTACCGCAGTCAACAGAGCCGGCACCGTACACATAACCCCAGACCACGCTGTTATCAAGCTTATTAAGCCGCAGCACGGCATATCGGCCTGCAAACTGTACGCCAAAGGCCTCTCTCGTTTCGGTATCATCACTGATATAAATGATGTCGCGGAACGCATCGGAAACCACCTCGGCCGCAAGGGTCATACCGCTCGGATCGGTCGGGCTGACCCAGTGAACCGCCGAAACCAGCGGTGACTGTTCCTTATAAACACCCTCATACACCGCGCCATATCGGGTTACGCTGCCATCGGTCACCAATCTGCGCCGATACAGCTGCGGCGCCGTAAACGTCCCAAAAGCAGATATATTGTTTTTGGCTCTGCGCAGGGACGGAATATCGGAAAAGATTACCTCGCCGTTCGGCACGCCGTTTTGAAACACCCGAACCGACGAGCCGCTCCTCTCGCCGCGCCAGCTGAACATAAAGCTTTCCGACCCGTCTGCCGTTTTGGGATTTTTGCAAAGCGTGCGCATATTCCCGGCGGTCGAAACATCCGTAAGTCCCTGCTCCTTTTGAATACTTGCCAAATAGTCCTGCAGGGTGCCCTCGTGCGGCTCTGTTTTCAAGTCCGTTGTCATGGCAACCGCTTCATCCTCCGAGCCGCGCAAATACAGCTCGTGCGCCTCGCCGCCCTGCAAACGGTTTACATCTACGGCATAATACCGATTGCCCTCCAGCTTTATCATCAGCAGCGCGCGGCGCTTAACGGCGGCGCTGTCTGCGCCCTGCCCCGTTTGAGAGGCCTCCGCAAGCTGCACCATGCCATCGTTTTCGGCACCGAAATCCAGCGCCAACAACGATGATTCTGTATGGTCGGTCGTATTTTTTGCATAATTGACACCGCTGCTCCAAACCCAGCTTGTGTTATGAGCCAGCGGACTTTTGTGAAAGTTGTGATACAGCGTACCCGTGCCCCTGGGGTAGCCTGCATCCGGCAGCAGCTCCATGCCGGCGCTCCAAAACGTAATCCCCAGCGGCCCTGTGTGGTGATGGGCATTGTATAACTTTTGCCCTTCAAAATTAATGTGCAGCTGCGTTGCGCCCTCCGTATCGCCGCCCGAAAGAGCATAATGCTTAAAATTCGGCATTTCGATAGGATTCAGGCATGCCTCCAAAATGGCATCGGTCGGCTGCTTGGTATCGGGGTCGCCCGCCTCCGCATCATTAACGGGTACGGTTCTGCCATCCGGATAGCGCAGTATGCCCGGCACCGTTCCGGCCTTGGCAAGCAGCGGCCAGCGACTGCGCAAGTTCGCATCGGGCAGAGTCAGCCCCAGCAGCGCGTCATAATACCCCGCATCATCCCGATAGCAGGCTTCCATCACCGTCAGCAAAAGACTGAGTGAATCTGATGTCTGCTTATGATAATCCACAGTGCCTTCCTCCCACATGCCGTCCGCATAAAAATGCTTACCGCTGTATATGGTATCAATCCAGCCGAACATCAGGCGCACCAGCTCGGGGTGGTGCAGTGTAACGGCCACAAGCATGGCATCCTGAATCCCATAGGGTGTAATATTGGTATACCATCTGCCGTTGAGCATATTATACATATCCATCACGCTTGCGAAAAAGAAATCTTCGGTTGCCTTGCGAAAGTCACGTCCCGTTTCAGCCGAAAGCGTCTCCCAGCACGTTGCGTTATACATGCAGTCGTATCCGTAAACGCAAAGAGCCGGCACCATATACATATAAGAAAAGAAGGGGTAATAGATCAGCTTAGGGCGGTTTTGATAGCTGCGCGCGGCGGCCTCCATGCCGATGGCGGCATATCGGGCGGCCGTTTCGTCACCCGTTTTGGTATAAAGGCTCGCCAGCCGCTGCAGGGTGCGCCAAAGCGCCGTACAGTTTTCATCCAAATACAGCTTGTCTGAAAGCTGTGATTCTATATCCTCCGCAAACGCCTGCTCGCTCATCGCTAAATAAGGTGACAATTCGGACTGTAAAAATGCAGCCGATTCCGATTGAATACGGTTGCGTTCGCTATACGAAAGCAGGTATTTGTAATTCGCATTGGTAAAAGGGTGGCTTATCCGGCTGCTGTCCCATCGCGGAAACAGATAGCTTGCAGGCACAACAGGCGAAAGACCTGCTAAATCCTCCGTAAAAAACACTTTAACAAGGCTGTTTGCCGCGTCCTGCACGGTAAGGCTTGCCGAAAGCGCCGCATTGCCCCCCGGCGGAACCGTTTGCGTATCGCATGCAACGGTTTGCGCATACAGTCCGTCTCCGCGCTTTTTATATTGCACCAAAAGCATGGTTACATCGGTTTGTGTATCGCTCCCGACGGTGGCTTCTGCACGGAGCGTACCCTCTGTTATGTAGTATGCTCTTTGCGTTTCGGCTTCATGATAAAAATGAAGCGTATCCACGCTGAATCTGCGGCCATAATTATAATCATAGGCTGTGGGCTTCACCCGTAGGGAAACATTATCAATATAAGTAGCGCTTGCGGCAGAAGAGCCTGACGACATAATAAAATACCAGTACCGAACCTGCTTGTTCCAGTCTGCCGGCGCCGGTGATGTGCCCGCAAGCTCCCCGTTTATATACACGTCCGTATAGGGGCTGTCACCCGTATTAAACAACTCGTACCGCACATGATAGACCACATTGTTTTGCAGCATAATGCCTGTATTGGGCTTGTTTGTGTTGCCAAGCGCCACACCGCCGCCTAAGGTATAGCACATAACGGGATACCAGCGGTTGCCCGAATCACGGAGCGAGAATTGGCGGGATTGCTGCGCGCCTTCGAAGCGGACGTCAAATTCCATAACAATTCTTTCGTATTGCAGGGGTGTAGAAAAGGATTTATACAGGCGCGGCACCTTGCCGTATGCGGCCGTACTGATTTTAACGCCGCCGTCTGCCGCCGTAACGGCACAGCTGTCACCCGGTTTAAAATTATCTGCAATCCAGCCGACGGGAGGGGTAAAGCCGTCTGTGGCCGAATAGGTTGAAAAATCCTCCGTAAACAGCGTTTCCGTCGGCATGGTGTAAGCACGCGGCGTGTCCGTCTCTGCTGTGCCTGCAGCCAAAGGAACCGTATTTGCATCGGCCCATGCTGAAAACGGAAACAAACACACCAACAAAAATGCCGCCGCAAGGCGCATATATAAAGGTTTTAACCGTTTCACACCGCTTCTCTCCTTTTTGAGGTTATTCTATATTCTGTCACCGCCCGATAAAAGGAGTGTGCCTTAGTGTATCGGGGAGAATTTTTGTAATTGTTTTATGGTTGTTCTGTTTATACATTGATTCCCGTATGGATTTTTTTGTCTTTCGGCAAGCCGCGTAGGGGCGTGGCTTTGCTCCGCCCGTATTGCCTTTTATGTATTCTTCGGGAGGAGCAGAGCCCCTCCCCTGCACGATGTTGATACAAACAATAAAAGCCTTGATATTAATAGCTCTTCAACATGTTTATTGTATCATATAATGTTCAAAAGAACAACGACCAAATATCGCCGTTTTGTTTACCCGATTTTGCCATTCTCACCGATTTTTATGCTGCCGGCCAGCGGCTGCAGGCTTGCAAAGCCTTTAAAAGCAAACACCTGCACATAATAATCGCCCGCGCACTCGGTGTCCTCTACGGTCAGTTCTGCACTGACGGGTACTGCCGTGCCGTCACCGCTGACGGTTTTTTCGCCCTTGGCAATTTGCTTGAGCTTGCCGTCCTTGTAAAACGCCACCGCTATCCCCACGGTTTCATCGCTTGCCTTGGTGCTCGAAACCGAAACAGATGCCCGAACCGTTCCGCCGACAAAGCCGTATTCTGTTAAATCATCGCCGGTTTCGGCATCGGTAATCGTTACCGCCCCTGCCGTAAAGGCCGGATTCTCGGTTGTTGTAAATTGATAGGTTGTGTTGCCCGAAAGTGCATTGCCGAATACATCGCGCACGCCGGAAACATCTACCGTGTAGCTACTACCCGGTGCCAAAGGGCTTTCGCCGCCAAAGGTCAGCACGGCCTGCTTTAACACGCCGTTATAGCTTATTTCGGGCACAACGCCGTCCGAAACCCGGATGTTTGCAAGTGTTTGTGCGTCTATATCACGGTCAAAGGTAAAGGTCACCTTCGCGCCCAGCGGCAGATTGCTTGCGCCTGCGTCTAAGGAAGAGGCAACAATACTTGCTTCCGTCGTGGGGATGCTTGTAATTTTAAGGTTGTCAAGCGATATCTCGGACACCGTGCCGGTGATGGAATACGGCTGGAAAAACAGCATTTTCAGCGCGCCGTTCCAGGTCATGCTCTCTTCCGGGCTGTTTGTGGCAACAAGCACACCGTCCTGATAAATTTGGGCCGATGTCTCTGCCGCCGTGCTACCGTTTGTAATCAGCATGGTCAGTCTGTGCCACTCGTTATCACGCTTTAATTGGTCTTGGGTAAGCAGCGTCCATTGCCCCACTTGATACTGCTTTCTGCTGTCTCGTAACATAAACTGGGCGTACGGCATATTTTTGGCCAGCTTATAGTCCAGTTCGTAACAAAACGTTCCGGCCGTGATGGCCTTGTTAAATGTAAAGTCAAGGTTTTGCGGCTGACTCCAGCCGCTGGCTGTGTGTGCCTTGTGTACGTGAAACGCACCGTCCTGATTTTGCACATAGGATGTTGCCACATTTGCTTCGGTCACGCCATCGGCATTCCATACGCCATAGCTGCTTTGCGGTACAATGTGTGTGGGCTGTGTTTCGGTGTAGCTTTCAAAATCCTCCTCATAATAGGTGATAGAGTCTTGGGTGGTAAAGCCGTAAACGGCATTTGCCGCACGGTTTCCCAAAACATCCTCCACAGCGGATAAATCCGCGGTGTAACGGCTGCTCGGCTTCAGTTCTGCCGAAAGAGAAATGGTTTTGGTGCGCGCATCATAGCTTTTTTCACAGGCTACCGCTTCACCGTTTGCATCCTTTAACACAACAGCGTCTAAGCCGCCCTCCTTCATATCCTGCGAGAGCCGATATGTCAGCGCCTCGGCTGCCGGAACATTTTCGGCGCCATCGGCGGCAAAGGGGGTCACCGTCAGCTCGGTCGGCGTTTTGCGGATGCCGACGTTATCAATCAGCACATCCATCATGCCGGAGGTGGTACTGCCCCAAGTGCTTGCCGTAATTCTGAATTCCAAAAAGCTGCCGGAAGTGGTGAGAGTGGTCAACAGCTTATCTGTCAGTTTTTCCACACCATCCACATAAACCGTTGCATAAAATTTATTATCCTCACCCTTGGTGACCTTAACCGAATATTGATGCCACTTTTTTGTGCCGTGGGCGCTCATATTATAAAACTTTTCGAGCGGCATATAGTTATTAAACGCCAAATTCGGCGCCGTTACATACGACCGCAGATTAATCGCACTGTCGATGAAAAAATCAGTCTTGTCCAGCCCGGCCGGCAAACTGACCGCTGCACCGGCATTGTAATCCGCACCCGTGTATGTCTTTTGATACCCCAGTGCGCCGTCCTCTGAATAGAACTTGTTGTTTTCGCCGTAGCTTGTCGAATAGGCGCGCCAATTTGCCGGCGGATTATAGTCGCCTTCGGCCGGCGCAAAGTCATCAAAGCTGTAGAAAGCCGAATCCTCTGCCGCAGCGGCAAACAGCATGCCGCAGCCGCCGAAGCACTGCACCAAAAGCAGCAGAACAGCCAGGCCGATGCCTGTCATTTGTTTGCATGTACGTTTGTTATTTTTCATGTTTTTTCCTCCTCATTTTTTAGTGAATATATATGCAAGGCGCTCTTGCCTTGCCGAAGTACAAGCTGCACCGCGTAACGGCTCACCCCTTGACAGAGCCTATCATAACGCCCTTGACAAAATATTTTTGCACAAAGGGGTATACGCATACAATAGGAAGAATAACCGAAACAATGGTTGCGCTACGCATAACCGGAGAGATAACCGTTTCCTGCTGCTGCGACAAATCGGGGTTGTTGGCCGCCACCTCAGCACCGTTTACAATGTTGCGCAAAAAAATCATAACCGGCATTTTGCTTTGGTCGTTTAAATAAATCATGGCCGAAAACCAGCTGTTCCATGAGCCGACCACAAAATAAAGACCGACCGTTGCCAAAACAGGCTTAGAAAGCGGCAGATAAATCCGCGTCATAATACCGATGTCATTTAATCCGTCGATGGCTCCCGCGTCGTTTAAGCTTTCGGGAATCCCCTCAAAAAAGGTGCGCACAATAATCATGTAATAAACACCCAGCGCACCGGGCACAATAATGGCCAGCGTGCTGTTGACCCAGCCCAGACTTTTAATTAACAAAAAGTTGGGAATCAATCCGCCCGAAAAAAACATGGTAACGGTAAAAAGCTTCATAATGACCGCGCGGCCGGGCAGATATTTTTTAGAAAGCGGATAGGCGGCAATGACCGTCATAAACAGTCCCAAAACAGAACTTGTCAGTGTGTAATACAGCGTGTTTTTATAGCCGACCCAAAACTGTTCCTGACCCATAACCTCCCGATAGGCCTTAAGCGTGATGTTTTTGGGATAAAACGTAATGCTGCCGCTCATAACCGATGCGCTGTCACTCAGCGATACGGACAAAACGTATAAAAACGGATACAGCATAATCAAGCCGATACAAAACAAAATAAAATAGTTTACATAATCAAAGGCAGTTTTTTTATTGTTCAATTTTTTTCCCTCCATATTATAACGGCTGCAAAGCCCTTACCACAGGCTGGTTTCTGAAACACGACGGGATATGTAATTGGCACCTACCACCAAAAACGTACCCAAAACGCCCTCAAAAAGCCCGACCGCTGCCGAATAGCTATAGTTATTGTTAACAAGACCCATCTTATAAGTATAGGTTGAAATAACCTCTGCCACCTTTTGGTTACCGCCGTTCATTAAAAGCAAAACCTTTTCAAACGAAACACTCATCATTTGGCCGATGGAAATGACCAGCAAAATAACAATCGTGGGCGCAATGCCCGGCAGGGTAACATGCCAAAGCTGTTTAAAACGCCCGGCACCGTCAATTTTGGCCGCTTCGTAAAGGCCGACATCAATATTGGAAAGCGCCGCAAGGTAAATGATAGAGTTCCAGCCCATGCCCTGCCATACGCCCGTACCCACATAAATTGTGCGGAACCATTCGGGTTTAACAATAAAGAAAATCGGCTCGGCACCCATTTTTTGCAGCAGCATGTTCACAATGCCCGTGCTGGGCGATAAAAACTCGTTCACCATACCCACAATAACCACAACCGAAATGAAATGCGGCAAATATGAAATGGTTTGCACAACCTTTTTAAAATATATGCCCTTAGCTTCATTTAAAAGAATGGCAAAAATAATTGGGAGCGGAAAGCCAAAGGCCAAGCTTTCTACGCTTAAAATAATCGTGTTTTTAAATATATTCCAAAAGTTGGGATCGCCGATAAACATTTTAAAATGCTTCAGCCCTACCCAAGATTTTCCGAACATGGAACCGCCGGGCTGATAGCTGCGAAAGGCAATGACGTTACCCAGCAGCGGTATGTAACGAAAAATAAGTAAATGAAGCATCGGCAGCAGCAACAGCAGATATAAATATTTATACCGCATAAACCGCTTAAGCCTTTTGTGTTGTTTTTGAGCGGGCATAGCCACTTCCACAGCTTGTTTCATATTACAATCAGTCTCCTTTTCCAAAACAAGTCTTTTCACTTTTCCATCATGACATGTTTTATTATACACGGCAGCCAAAGCAGATGTAAAGGTTCACTTTTGGATGTGTGCACCATTTTTCCACCTTTTGTATCGCATAACTGCCGACCGCGCCGCTATGCGCTTTGTCGGCAATTGCGGTACAGAAAGCGTTTTTGCGATGGATTTGGCAGAATGGATGCGGTGATAAACATATTGCTCATCAGTGCGATTTATATATTGCCTGCCGTTTTTGATTGATTCTGTTTTGCGGTAAAGCAAAACTTAAAATAATCAATAGGGTTTACAGCGAGCAATGAAACATATTCGCTTTAAACTATTATTTCATTTTTTTAAATTCATTATTGACTTTTTATTACACTCATGATACACTAAAGGCAATACAAGAAAAAGAAGGGCGGTAACAATATGAGCTTCATCGGTGTGGACGGCGGCGGCACAAAAACAGAATTTGTCCGCTGTGATGCAAGCGGCCGGGTGCTGGCGCATTGCCTTTTGCCGACAAGTAATCCGGCCGACATCGGCCTTACAGCGGCCTATCGGGTGCTGCAAAGAGGCATCCGTGCACTGTTTTCGGGCACGGACGGGCAGATTGACGGCATGTTTGTCGGTCTTTCCGGCGGCACGACGGGTCATTTTCAAGAAGACATACACAAGCTGTTGACGGCCGATTTTCCCAAGGTGCGCTTTGCAAACGGGAGCGATGCGCAAAATGCAATCAGCATGGGGCTGCAAGAGCAAGACGGCGTGATTTTGATTGCCGGAACCGGTTCGGTTTGCTTTGCCCAAACGGGCGCGGCTCTGCGGCGCGTCGGTGGCTGGGGCTATTTGTTCGATGGCGCAGGGAGCGGTTACGATTTGGGGCGTTCGGCCGTTTCGGCCGCGCTTTGCGCAGGAGACGGCCGAGGTGAAAAAACCATGCTGACACAGCTTTTAAAAAACGCACTGGGGTGCGATGTGCCATCGGCTCTTGATCGCCTGTATCGGGGCGGCAAGCGATACATCGCCGGCTTTGCACCGCTTGTGTTCGACGCGGCCGCGCAGGGAGACGGCGTTGCCTTGGCAATTTTAGAACAAACCGTTTCTTATTGGGTGCGGCTGATACGCACCGCATCACAAGGGATGCCGCCGACGATCGAAGTGGCTCTGTTCGGCAGTCTGTTTAAGCAAACCGAGTTGGCCGCAGATCCGCTTAAACGTGCGCTGGGCGATGGGTTTCACCTGACCGTGCCGCAAAATCCGCCCGTATTTGGCGCACTGCGTGAGGCTATGAAGCTGGCAGGGCTGTCGCCGGGAATGGACGTATCCGCGAATTTTGCAAAAACAATTAAGGAGGTAAAGACCGTTGAGTTATCGCTTGAGGATTAAAGAAAACAGCAAAAATTTTACAAAATCCGATCGGAAAATTGCAGATTTTTTGCTGCAAAAACCGAATGAGGCCGTGTTTCTTTCGGCCGCGGAACTGGGCGATGCAACCGAGACCTCACAGGCGGCCATCATCCGTTTTATAAAAAAAATTAATTATAAGGGCTTAAACGAGCTGCGCATTGACATGGCCAAGCGGCAGGATGACGCGCCGCAGCCGACCATGCTGATTGATAAAAATGCATCCATCGGTGCCATCCGAGCGACCTTGACCTCGCTGATGTGCGAAAGCGCGCAGAGCACGCAAATGTTAAATGACGACAGGGTGTTCAGTGAGGCCATCGGCCGCCTTTTGCAGGCCGAAACCATTTATTTGTTCGGCGCCGGTGCCTCCGGCCTTGTGGCAGAGGATTTATACAACAAGCTTTTGCGGATGAACCGCCGCTGCATTTTTGACCCGAAGGGCGACATGCAAGCCATGTATGCCGTGCATGCCACGCCGCGCGATGCATACCTTGCCATCTCGTACGGCGGCGCATCCAAAAGCGTAAACACAGCCGCCAAACAGTGCGGCCAAAACGGCGCGTTCGGCATTGCCGTCACACGCGCACAGGTTTCGGCCTTAACCAAGCTGGCCGATTGCGTCATTAAAATCCCGAACTGCGAACAGGATGTGCGCGTGGGGGCTTTGCAATCGCGCTATGCACAGCTGCTTGTGACCGATATTTTATTTATGGGTCTGGTACAGGGGCAATATGAGACAGTGGCACAATCGCTGTCAAAAACAAGACAAGCCGTGAAGGAATTGAATCGATAACAATAATACTGTTATTTGCGGTGTATATGCAAAATCTGTAGGGAACGACCGCGACACGGCAAGCCTTTTGATTCGCCGCGTTTTTTGCAAAAACACGGCTTCACCTTGTCGGCTGCCGTTCCTTGATTCCACAAAACCTATTGGGTTTTGCGGAAACCTTATTTTTTTCCGAAAAACATACAAATTAAAAGGAGAGAGCACAATGGTCTATCATTTTCCACTGGGTAAAAAGGGAACCCTTGACATTGGGATTGACGAACAAAAGGGGCTGTGCTGGGCAGCAGACGTCGGCGGCACGGTGCACAGTCTTTCCTTGGATGAAGGCGTGTTTTGCGATCGGTTTGAATGTGACGTAGCCATTTCCGAAATGACGTTTTGCAAGGCCTTTCATCGGGATGCCTTGGTGACCTGCGAGGATAACCGGCTGACGGTAACCTCTCACCCCATCTATCCCAAAACAGGCGCGGCGCTTTGCGATATAACCGTTATCAACCGCTTTACGGTTTGCACCGATTGTGCGGCCGTGGTGCAAGAAACGTTTTACGAGCAAGCGCGGCCGCGATACGATACCGCTCCCGGTGTCGGCCGTGCTAAAATAGAAGATTTGGAGCAATACGATACGATTGATATTCCCGAATGGAGCGAAAGCTTCCCCATCGGCGCAAGCCCGGCTCTTATTGCGCACTGCCGCGGGCTTGCTCTGCGCGGTAAAAACCGCTATATAAAAGCCGAGGGCGGTCTTGTGATGTTGGACGGCAACATGCTGGAGGCACACACCGGTAAAGTAACCTATATGGATGATTTATCGTTTTTTGATGCAGAGAATCCACTCGTAACGGTTTACAGCTTTGAGGAAGGCGCACGGCCTGCTCTGCCCAAACGGCGGCCGCCGCAAAAGACGGCCGAGGGGCAGCACATAACGCTGACGAGCGGCCGGCTGACGGCCGACTTGATTTACACCGATACACAGCTGGGTGTGTGGCTTTGCGGCCGGCTGCTGCCGCTTGCGGCTCTGCGCTTGCGCAGCCTTGCTGACGGGCGCGAGGTTTATGTTAACACCCTAAGCCGATGGGAGCAGGTAAGCACAGCGCAACGCGATAACCAAACCGAACTGATTTTACGGAATCCCGAAGGCCTTTGCGGCATAACGCTGCGCCTTTCGGCTGTTGCCGATGCCGCAAACGATAAAATCAGCTGGACGGTTGCGGCCGAAAACGAAAGCGACACGATTTCCGTCTTGTGGTGCAGCTATCCCTATGCTTACGCGTCCGCAGCCGAGCCGCATCATTTGTTTTCTCCGGGTTTTGGCGGCGAGGTATTAGAGGGGCTTGGCGAAACAGATCGGTTCACGTGCGGAGCCTATCCCTCCGGCTTTTTATATCCCATGCCGTACTATGCCCTCTACCGTCCCGATGCGCAAACAAACGGTTTGTATTATGCCATCCATGATGCAAGCGGAGCCAAAAAAGATATGTCGGCCGCAAGCACACAAACGGGTACGGTGCGAATGGGCGCGCGGTTTTACGCCGAAAATTACGGTCTTGCGGCCAATACAGCCCGCCTGCCCGGCACAGCCGTCTGGCAGCTGTTTGACGGTGACTGGTTTGAAGCCGGCGAGCTGTACCGTACGTTTTTAGAGGCCGAGTGCTTTTGGTATCAAAATGCTTCCCTTGACAAAACACCGCAATGGATGCGGGATTTGCCGTTTTGGATAATGGACTGGGTACCGCCCGAAGACGGCGAGCGGCTGCCGACCAACCTGCGGACGGACGGAGATGAAATCCGCCCCGATGATTGGTTTGACAATGCCCTGCTGCTGCGCAAAGAATTGGACGTACCGATCGGATACCATATTTACGGCTGGCATCAGATTCCATTTAACAACGACTATCCGCACTTTTTACCGCCGCGCAAGCGGTTTTTGGATAAGCTGCCGCAGCTGAAGGCGGCCGGCATCCGCGTGATGCCGTATATCAACGCGCTTTTGTGGGATACCAAGGATGGCGGCAATGCCGATTTTGAGTTTGAATCGCTGGGGCGTCCCGGTGCGGTAAAGCGCGAAAACGGCGAGCCGCAGCATTTATGCTACGAATCACGCGAGTCGGACGGCAGCCTTGTGCAGCTGGCGCCCATGTGCCCCTCTTACGAGGTCTGGCGGCAAAAGCTGGTTCGGCTGACAACCGCACTGTTTTGCGATTATGGGGTTGACGCTGTCTATTTAGACCAAATTGCGGCACGCATACCGCATCTGTGCATGGATTCCTCTCACGGACATCCCTTGGGCGGCGGCGCCTGGTGGTGTAAAAATTATAACGAGCTGCTGGCAGAATTAAACGCGCACAAGCCGGCCGATAAGGTCTTTACCACCGAATCGAACGCAGAGGTATATGCCGCACAGATTGACGGCTTTTTATCCTGGGCGTGGATCAGAGCCGAAAACGGCGTGCCTGCCTTTATGCAGCTTTACGGCGACAGATGCCTTGTGCTGGGGCGCAACACCAACGGTTATATAAAGCCCTGTGACCTGCACTGGAAGTATCATTTGGCACAGGCGCTTGTTTGCGGTCAGCAATTGGGCTGGATTAACAGTGATGTGGTGCATAACAAGGCGCGGCTGGCCTTTTTGAAAAAGCTGGTACGCTTCCGTTGGGAAAACCGCAGCCTGTTCAAGGGTGTGCGCATTTTACATCCGCCGCATATTGGTGCCGCACCGGCCGATTATTTTACCGCGCCCATGGGTATGCAGGCGGCCGGCGTGCTGCACAAGCCGTATATAAGCGCCGGTGTGCTGCAAAACGGAAAAAGAACCGTTCTGCCGGTCGTGAATATTGCCGCACGTCCCGTAACCTGCATTCTGACGCTGCCGAAGGGCATGAAATGCGGCCGTCTGACCGCAACAGGTGACGGTACGGCAACACGGCTCGGTGAGCAAAAAATTGAATGTAGTGTTCAGGGCGAAAGCCTGATTTGCATAGAATTGGAGGAGGCATAAGTATGTTACATACCGAGGAGAGAAACCCCAATACGACACATATCGACAAAATGAGTGCAGCCGAAATGGTGCAGCTGATTCATCGGGAGGATGAGTATGCCTTAAAGGCGGTAGAGGCTGTGCTGCCGCAGGTTGCCAAGGCCGCAGAGGCCATTGCGGACGGCATGCGCCGCGGCGGCAGGCTGATTTATGTCGGCGCCGGGACCTCCGGCCGCTTGGGTGTGATTGATGCGGCCGAATGTCCGCCCACCTACGGCGTATCGCCCGATGTGGTGCAGGCGCTGATTGCAGGCGGCTTAAAAACCATGTCCCGCGCGGCCGAAAACGAAGAGGATAACCGCGAAAAGGGCGCAGAGGAGCTTGGCGCCCTGCATCCTACGGCAAACGATGTGGTTTGCGGCCTTTCCGCATCGGGCGGCGCGGCCTATGTGCTGGGCGCACTGGAGGCCGCCAAGGCGGCCGGCTGCGTGACCGTTTGCGTATGTTCAAACCCCGGCAGTCCGCTGGATTTGGCGGCCGATATTCCCATCTCACCCGATACGGGTGCAGAGGTCATTACCGGTTCCACACGCATGAAGGCCGGCACGGCGCAAAAGCTGATTTTAAACATGTTATCCACCTGCGCTATGGTGCAGACGGGCAAGGTGTACGAAAATTTGATGATTAATCTGCGTCCGGTGAACATAAAGCTGACAAAGCGAATGATTTCGATTGTAAAGGAGCTGACCGATTATGACGATGCCGAGGCCGAATCTGCCTTACGGGCGCATAATTGGAACATCCGCGAAACAGTAGATGCCGCAAGGCAGAATATGAGGTGACATGATGATGCAAATAACAGCCAAACGAGCGACCGCTGCGGATTTTGAGGAGCTGACCTCATTTTTAGACCGCGTATTTACGGCGCATAACGGAACACCCATGGATTTTAAAACGATCTATCCACGCATTTTTGTACCGACGGAGGAAGCCATGCAGCGGCATGTTGTTGCCAAATCAGACGGAAAAATTATCGGCATGGCAGGCTGCTATCCCTATATCTATCGCGTGGGGAATGTCGATTTATCTGTAGCCGTCACGGGTAATGTGGCGGTGGATGAGGCCTATCGCGGTCACGGCGTGATGCAGACGGTTCTGCATCGGCTGATTGAGGAGGAAAAAGACGCGCACGACCTTTTGTTTCTGCACGGTGACAGACAGCGCTATCGGTATTTCGGTTACGAACGCTGCGGCATAGAATGTTTTTTCACGCTGACAAGATCCATGCTGGGGAAGGATAACCCGGAACGAAAGCTGCAATTTGTAGATTTGCGCACGGCCGATGCAGCGGTGGTTGACGCTGCTCACGCTCTTTCCGCTGCGCAGCCGTTCGGCGTTATCCGCTCACGAGAGACGTTTATGTCTGCACTGACAGCCAAAAGCCAAACGCCGCTTGCCGTGCTGTCGGAAACAGGTACGCTTTTGGGCTATGTGTGCGTTGACAAATATCGGGACTCTTTTACCGAAACAGCGCTTGCGGATGCGGATTTGTTGTATGACGTGGTAAAAGCTTACATGCAGTACAGCGGCTTTGCCAAATGCTTTATCAGCCTGCCGCTGTATCATCCGTTAACAAAGCATGCCGCGCAGTATGCCGACCGTTATCAAATTGTGCAGCCGGGCAGCTTTTGTGTGCTGAATCCATCCAAGGTCATTACGGCCTTTATGCAGGCCAAAGGCCGCTATGCCGACTTGCCGGACGGTATTTTGCGCTTGGATTCGGAGGTGTTCGGCAAACTCGCCGTGCACAAAACAGGAGCAGACATACGCGTCACCCCGTTTGAGGGAGAAGCAGACATAACGCTGCCGGGCTTTTCTGCCTACGGCTTTTTGTTCGGTACGCTGCCGCCGCGCACGGAGGGACTGAGCGCACAGAAGGCTTACCTTACACAACAGTGGTTTCCGCTGCCGCTGCATTGCGCCGCTCTTTCGTAAAGCTTTTCAAACTTCGTTTGCAGAAGTGTGCCGTTCCGCTTTACATTTACGTTTTTCGGAACAACACATAGGTTGTTCCCTACGTTTTTTAATATTGTTTTTCCCTAAAATCATAGGGAACGGCCTGCGTGACGCTCCCCAAAATTGATAAGAAAGGAAGTCGTAAAACATGTATGACGTTTTTTCAATCGCCGATTTCAGGTTTCCCAAGGGATTTCTTTGGGGTACGGCAACAGCCGGTCACCAAATAGAGGGGAACAATACAAATGCCAACCGCTATAAGGATGAGCAAGAGCGACCCGTTGATTCAAACGGCATTTTGGTACCCTCCGGAATGGCCTGCAACCATTACAACATGGTAGAAGAGGACACGGCGCTTTTACAGTCGCTGGAGATTCCGACCTATCGCATGAGCATTGAATGGTCGAGAATTGAACCGACCGAAGGGCAGTTTGACGATGATGCCATCCGCCATTATTTAAATGAGATAACACTGCTGAAGGAAAAAGGCATAAAGGTGTTTGTTACCCTCCATCATTTTACCCATCCCATTTGGTTTGACGAGTTGGGCGGCTTTGAAAAGCTTGATAACCGCAAATATTTTGAACGCTTTTTGGAAAAGGTTGTGCCGCTGTATGCTCCCTTTGTCGATACGAATGGTACAGCTATCTGCCCAAATTCGGCCTGGTGGACGTCGATTTTAACACCTTTGCAAGAACCCCGAAACAAAGCGCTTATTTTTATAGGGATTTAATCCGCAATAACGGCTTTACGCAGGAAATTTTGCGGAAGTACCTGCATAAGCTGCCGACCTTACATCCTTTGTCATGATGTTTTTAATGAGATGTGCCGAAAAACTGAATACCTGCAGGAGGCACAGCTGCGCCGGAGCAAGCTTTGCTTATTCTGATTTTTGACAAAATCAATCAACCGCTTCGCTGTTCCTCCTTTATTTTGCACCATTTTACTTAAATGTGCGTCTATGACACTATATGAATACGGTAGAGTTATATTTACGATATACTCCCACAGAGGTATTTTGTCAACACTTCTGTGGGCGTTTTTTGTATCTGTTTAGAATATTTCTATACAAGTAGTTTATCTGCACAAAAAAACACCAAAACCCCTTGCAAGCACGATTCTTACAAGGGGCTTATAGATTATTTTAATGCAATTGTCAAAGGGATATTTTGTGTTGTCTCGGATCTTGATAATATTTAAAACATGATAAACCCATTACCGCTGTAAAGGAAACCGCCGCCCAAA
>UQYH01000041.1 GCA_900545185.1 uncultured Eubacteriales bacterium
CACCGCGCCAGCCCTTTATAGGAGCGGTTTTTGCGGTACACGCCCGCGAAAACCGCATTTTTAAGTCAGAGGGGGATTCCCCTCTGACAACTCCCCAAGTTGGATGGTAATATAGTTTTTCAACAGTCTGAGAGCCGCAAGCGTTGCGCTTGCGGCTAATAAACATTTTATTCAATTTCCAAATGCCGTGCCTCCGGCAGGGTCTCTGTCTTTTTCGGCAAGGTCAGCTTTAATACGCCGTTATCATATTTGGCGTTGATAGCATCTGTTGCAATGCCCGAAACATCAAAATCACGGCTGTATGAGCCATACGAACGCTCGCAGCGGACGTATTTGCCCTTCTTGTCCTTTTCCTCATGCTCGGAATGACGTTCGGCACGAATGGTTAAAACATCGTTCTGAATGTCAAGCTGAATATCCTTTTTATCAAAGCCCGGCAAATCGGCTTCCAACTCGTAATGATCGCCTTCGTCCTTAATATCGGTCTTAAAGGCGTCTATCTCATTTGTGCCGAAAAAGCCGCCGAACGGATTTTCAAAAAATTGCTTTTCAAATTCGCTCATATCGCGGAACGGGTTATATAAAGCATTGTTTTTACGGGAATACGGTCTTAATTCAAACATAAAGCATGCCTCCTAAGCTGCTGATTTATTTTGTTTTTAGTGTTGCCGGCGATTTTATTTTTATGCGGCACGCCGACATGCCATTCTTTGATTTTTCCATATCCTATCCATTGGAATCATCTCCGTTTTATTTTCTTCTTTCTATCACTTCTGTGATCCTTTTCCTTTTTACAGTTATTATTATAGCACAAAGGCTTGCAAAATCAAGCATCTTATTGTATAATAAAATTACATTTTGTTGTGCTGACAGCACAAAAGGAGACGCGCGATGATGAATCAAGAACTTTTGCTTGACACCTTTTTGCAAAATAATTCACTTAACCTGCTGACCGAGGCCGTTGCGGCGGCGTTTGCCTGCCCCGTGCTGATTACGGATAACTCGTTTCACATTGTATCGGCCGCCGCCAAGGCCGACTACGGCGATGCCGAATATCGCCGTGCCGTTGCCCACAGCGAATTGCCGCTGGCGCTTTGCACGGCCGTGATGCAGCTGCAAAAAAACGCTGACGAAGGACAGCTTTTGCCGTGGGGCGAAAAGCGTCTGTTCATCAGCGTGCTGCGCTGTGCGGAAACAGAATTGGGATATGTGATTTACAGCCTGTCGGGGGAGGCGCCGGAAGAAAAAGACCGCCTGTTTGCCGAGGCGCTTTTGGCCAAGCAATTTTACACCGAACGCCGCTTGGGCGGCACGGTCGGTGCCGAGGAATTGTTTTGCGAGCTGCTCGACGGTCGGTTTGCAAACCGTTCTCTGTTTGAATTACGGGCAGGAGGCAGCTTTTTGGCACATTTCCATCCGCGGCTGTTTGCTGTGATAGATGCCGCTTGCGAGTCGGCCGAGACCGCCGACGACAGGCTGCGGCAAAGCCTTTTGCACAGCTTTCATGCCTCTCATCCTTTTTTATATGAAGGGCGGCTGATTTTGTTTTTGCATGAGGATCAGGACGTGCGTAGCCTTTCGCAGCTGGCCGAGCGGTACCGTTTTCGGGCGGTACTATCGGAACCGCTGGAGACGCTTTATGATATGCGCCGCACCTATGAAAATGCACGGGATACGCTGGAGTATCTGGCCGAGAAAAAGCCTGCACCGTTTGTTGCCGCAGGGCGTGACTATGCCTTTTTGATGCAGCTGCGGCGCATGCAGGGGGCGATGAACATCTGTGATGAAATTCGCCGCTTGCAGCGCTATGACCGCGAAAATGATGCGTCTTTATGCATAACGCTTTACACGTATTTAAGCTGTCATCATTCCCTGCAAGAGACCTGCAAGCGGCTGTTTTTGCATCGTAACACCGTGCAATACCGCATCCGCAAGCTGCGTGACGATTTCGGCATTGATGTGATCGACTCGGGTCTCACTCTGCATCGGCTGCTTTCACTGGCACTTGTGCTGATTGAAATGGGCGAGGACGCGCTCTTTATCGAACATGACGAATCTGCCGATTGATATACTAAATGATTTGCGAGAATAATCCGTGCTCCGTGCAATACCAAAACAGCTGCCCGTGGCCGCGATCCCATTTGGAAACGGCCTTATCGCTGACTGCAAGCTTGTTTGCCAGTTCAAGCCGGGTATATCCTTTTTCTTTGCGCAGGGCGCAAATGAGCTGACCGATTTTGATTTGATTCATGTTCTATCAATCCCATTTCTATTGTAACAAAAAACAGGGGAAAATACAATCAACGCTCCATAGAGTCGGGGATGCAAGGGGGTTTGCTACCCCACCCCCTTGCAAAAAAATTCACGTAGATTAAAAGTTGTGCCAAACGCGAAAGAGGGAATACTCGAAGAAAAAGGATCAGCGAAACGGTTAATTGATTTTTTGCAAAAAATCAGAATGAGCGAACCTTGTTCCGACGCGGCCGCCCCTAAAAATAGCTAACCTTAATTCGTTTGCCCATGCTTTGCAGGCAGGAGGACAGCTCTTCCACCAGGTTCATTTTAATGTTAAAATTAATCGGCAAATCCGGATTTTGGTGTGCCGGGTTCACGGCGCGGCCGACAAAAAAGTTAATATCCGTTGCTTCTTCAAACAGCATGCGGCAAATTAAAGAGGCGCCGTCGCGGCTCATGCTCCAGTGCTCGTACTTTTCGTTTGCGCCGAGTGCGTCTTTGGCATATTCAATGACCTTGCTGATGGTAATTACGCCCTCTGTGACCAGATCGACTCCTTCGATCTCCGCAATGGGCGGCACTTCTGGATCTTCAAATTTAAGGCTTGCCTTCAGCGGCTTGTGTAAATATTCGGCCGCGATGGAGGAGGTTGTGCCGCCGCAGACGATGTGCTTGCCCTCTTTCGAGAAGAAAAGCGACATCATGCGGTCACAGTCGTCACGGTTGCGCGGCGGCCCGAAGAGAATATTCATCGGCTCGCGGCGGCGTACGCGGATGACGCAGGCGGTGGCATCGTCACCGGGCTTTTCCTCGTACAGCCTGTTACATTCATCCACCAAAAGCGTGGCCATGGTTTTGGCCGTATACCCAACGGGCGCGAAGGTTTTCATAAACTCTGCAATTTCCTCCGTTTTCCAGCCAAAGTTATACGAAAGGCCGATGCCTGCATGCGGACAGCCATCGCTCATGGCGATAAAAATATCGCCCTCTTGCAGCCTGATGACCGATTTGTAAATGGTTTTGCCGTTAATCATCAGTTCGTTTTGCGGATAGTCATATATCTCGCAGTCGCGCAGCATAATGACATGCGGATTGTCATACTGGATAATTTCGGCCGTTTCGTTATTAATTAAGTGGATAATGGTAAATGTGGAGTAGGCCACGCCACGCACGGAACAGATGGGCAGGGTGGCGGCAATGGTGTTGACGCAGTCCACCAGCGCCAGGCCTTCCGCCATCATGGTGGAGATGATTTTGCTCGTCAGCGTGGACAAAATGCTGGCCTTAACGCCGCTGCCCAAACCGTCCGCCAGGACAACAACCGTATCGGCACCGTCGTTTTGGTTGATAATGTCCACATGATCGCCGCAAAGCTGCTCACCCTCGTGATTAATGCTTTTAAAGCCAATATCGGTGCATAAATTATTCATCGCTAATCGACTCCTTCAGCTTTGTCAGTGCAATTTTGGTTTCGGCTGCCGTTTCGCCCAAAAGGGAGGCAATTTCCTGCACGATGCGCATTTGCTTATCCACAACGCGGTCGGCAATTTCCACGGTTTGATGGCTGATGCTCTCTTTTTTCTCGCGCTCGGTTTCCTCATCCGTCACATCGCGGATAATGCAGACCAAGAGGTGGTACTCCTTATCATACACAATGGTTTCTTCCACATATTTTTGATAATCGGCCAGGTACATGCGTTTGTTGCGCAGGCTGCGGCCGCTCTCTAACACTTTAATAAAGTCCGACGAATCCAAAATGCGGATAATCTGTTCGCCCAGCACATCCGACGCGCTGTGAATGTTCATAATTTTTCGCGCGGCACTGTTGATTTGCTGCACCTCTAAATTTTCGTTTAAAACAATTAAACCGTTCGGCGTGTTGCGCACAATGGTATCGGAAAAGCTTTCGGCTTTTTCCTTTAAATAGGGCAGGCACATCGAAATTTCGGCCTTGCCCTGGAAAATGGCAACCGCTTTTTCGCGGCAGGTGTTATATCCGCACGAGCCGCAGTTTAATTCCTGCTCCGGCTTCATTTTACCCATTTGGCGCAAAATGTCGCGGATTTCGTCCTCTGTCGGCGGCTGCAGGCGGCGTTCTATGGCCGTAAAGCTTTTTTGCAGGCTGAGCGGGTCGGGCTGTTCGATTTCAAAGTCCTTTGTCCCGGCAAAATGAGAAACCGCCATATAGTCCTTAACCGGTGCGCGATGGAATTTTTCCATAACCGGGCCGCCGATGCAACTGCCCACACAGGCGGACATTTCGATAAAGCATTTATGAATTTTACCGGCCTCAATATCACGCAGGGCGGCCATGCAGTTTTCCGTCCCGTCGATGGCCATATAGGTATAGTCCGGGTTTTGTCGGGTCAGCGTTTTTAAAATGCCGCCCGTTGTGGGGAAAAAGCGCGCACGGCTGTTTTCGTCATGCGTGTCGTCCTGCTCCGGTTCAATACCCTCCTCCTTAAACCATTGCGTCAGTTCATCAAAGGTCAGTACGGCATCCACAAGACCTTCGTAATAGGCCGCTTCATCCTTTTTGGCCACACAGGGGCCGATAAACACCGTTTTGGCGCCGGGATGGCGGCGCTTGATATCCTTACAGTGTGCCTGCATGGGGGAGAGTATATCGGCCAGGTACGGCAGTTGTTTGGGAAAGTATTTTTGTATTAAAAGGTTAACGCTGTGACAGCAGGAGGAGATGAGAATATCACGCGTGCCCTCTGCCAGCATGCGTTCGTATTCGTTTTTGACAATGGTTGCGCCCAGTGCGGTTTCTTCTGCATCAGCAAAGCCAAGCTTTTGCAGCGCCGTGCGCATGGCGCGGATGCCCGTGTTTTCGTAATTGGCAATAAAGGAGGGCGCTAAGCTGACATACACGGGCGCGTCACCTGTCAGCAGAACACGCACCTTTTCGGTTTCGTCCACAATTTGTTTTGCATCCTGCGGACAGACAACAAAGCAGTGTCCGCACAAAATACATTCATTGCCGATAATATAGGCTTGGTTGCCTGAAAAACGGATGGATTTTACCGGGCAATGACGGATGCACTTGTAACAGTTTTTACAGTTCGATTTTTTTAACGTTAAACAATCCATACGCTTACATCCCTTCCGCGTTTTTTATTTTACAATCAGCCGGTGTGTTTATAAATAGCACAAATGGGATTGCTGCCGCTTTTGGCGGCAACAATCCCTTATTAAGCTTATCTGATTAGAACAAGATGATAATAAACTGAGAAATGAGTACAACGGCAATCAGTGCAACCGGGTACGTTGCAGCGTAGGCTGCCGCAACATCCTCCGTACCGGCAACATCAATTAGTGTGCCGAGAGCGGGTGTACTCGTCATACCGCCCGTAATGGAACCGAGGTTGTTCAGTAAGCATATTTTTAATACATACTTTGCAAACCAATATCCCACAATTAACGGGAGCACGGTCATAATAATACCGTATACAAAATACATCGGGTCAAAGTTGGCGACAAACTCTGCACCGCCGGGCACACCTGCGCCGACCAGGAAAAAGATAAGACCCAATTCTCTGAAAAACTTCAGTGTGCTTTGCGCAGGCATAATGTTAATACGGCCGATTCTTCCGAAGTGACCGAGGACTAAGCCCATCAGCAAGCAGCCGCCCGTTGTTGTCAGCGAGAAGCAGGTACCCGACAAACCGGCAGACGAAAGCGGAATTTTAATTTGGCCGATAATTGTACCGAGGATGGCTGCAAGAGCAAAACAGCCAATACCCAAATGGTCGATGTTAAATAACTTGCGCTGTGCTTTTTCTTCTTTAACCTCCGACTTGGCGGCAATCTTGGCGCGTTCTTCTTCCATGTTTGCTTTTGTCAGCTTGGGGATAATCTGCACAAACAGCACAACACCGATAACGCCGAACAGGTAGGCAATGCCGTGTCCCACGGAAACAAGCCCCGTAAATTCTTCCGCAACGGTTGCTTTGGCTGCGGAAAAGGCGGGCGTTGACGTCAGCGCGCCCGAAAGCAGGCCGACAATCATTGCCACAAAACCGTCATGGCTTTCGATGGAAGCGCCGTAGCCGATGACTTCACCGGCATAGATGCAGGCAACCGCGGCGATGCCGCCGGAGAGGATGATGACAAGCCCCAGCAGCACGTACGACTTAAAGTTTCTTTTAAAATTATCGAAAAACTTCGGCCCCGCAATATAACCGACGGCGGTGACGAAAAGAATCAGCCCCAGGCTTTCGATAATGGAGAGTCCGCCCGAAAAGTCATACGGCTTTGCAGACGCCGTAAACAACAGGTCTCCGCCCTCGTTCACATAAAAGAACAGCGCACCGAAGAGAAGAGCGATAATAAATACCCCGGCATCGCCCAGTGATACCCCTTTAATGGTGATTCTTCCGAGAATGTATCCCAAAAGAATTACACTGAAAACAATAAATAACAACGTGTAAATATTGTTGATTGAAATAATTCCGTTTAATAAGGTCATTTTCAATACATCCTGTCTATATATTTTTTTGTCCGGTGTAATTCGGCAGCAGCTTGGGCGAAACAGCGTCTGTTTCAATGCCTGCTGCTGTGCGCTCTGCATCGAATTTTGCAATGTGGTCAAGCGTCAGCTTGCCAACCGTAACGTTTTTGGCGGTTGCCGCCGCATTCTGACCGGCGTTGCGGCCGAATACGATAATATCCAACAGGGAGTTGCCCATTAAACGGTTGCGGCCGTGAATACCGCCGACAGCCTCGCCGGCAACAAACAGGTTTTCCACATTGGTGGTCATGCCGTTTACGTTAATATCAAGACCGCCGTTTTGATAGTGCAGCGTCGGGTAAACCAAAATCGGCTCCTTGCGGATGTCGATGCCGTAGCTGCCGAACATACGCATCATGGCCGGAATCCGCTTTTCAATGGTGCCCTCGCCGCCGATTTTCTCAATCATCGGCGTATCCAGCCATACGGCCTTGCCGTTGCCGGTATTAACACCCTTGTCACGGTCGGAACATTCGCGGATGATGGAAGCTGCCGATACATCGCGCGTTTCGAGCGGATGCATAAACACTTCGCCTTCGCTGTTAACCAGCTTAGCGCCCAGCGAACGTACCTTTTCGGTTACCAGTGCACCGAAAATCTGCTGCGGATAGGCCGCGCCCGTGGGATGGTATTGCAGGGTTTCGGCATATAAAAGCTTAGCCCCCACGCGATAGCCCAGAACCAAGCCGTCTGCCGTGGCGCCATAGTGGTTCGAGGTCGGGAAGCCCTGATAGTGCATACGGCCGGCACCGCCCGTTGCGATAATCACGGTTTTGGCTTTGGCAATCATCAGCTCGTGTGTTTCCATGTTCATTAAAACAGCACCGGCTGCATGGCCGTTTTCATCCAAAATCAATTCAATGGCAGAGGTGAAGTCCACAACCGGAATGCCGCGGTTTAACACCTCGTCACGCAGGGTACGCATAATCTCGGCGCCGGAATAGTCCTTGGCCGCATGCATTCTTTTGCGTGATGTACCGCCGCCGTGCGTGGTAATCATCGTGCCGTCCGGCGCTTTGTCAAACTCTACGCCCAAATCGTTCAACCACTCGATGGCCTCCGGCGCATCGCAAACCAGCTTGGAAAGCAGCTCGCGCTTGGCCGCAAAATGGCCGCCGCCGAAGGCATCCAAAAAGTGGATGGCGGGGGAGTCGTTTTCCTTATCGGCCGCCTGAATACCGCCCTCGGCCATCATGGTGTTGGCATCGCCGATACGCAGCTTGGTTACAATCATGGTCTTGGCACCGGCCTTGTCGGCCTCTATGGCGGTCGAAGCACCGGCACCGCCGCCGCCGATGATTAAAACATCCACATCGTACTTAACATCGGATAAATCCACATCGGCCGCGCTGATACGGCTGTGTGCCTGCAGCATTTCGCACAGCTCGTGCGGAACGGCCTCACCCTTGTTGGGGCCGATTTGCAGGGTACTGAACTCACTTTTTTTATAATCGGGATGATAAGCCGCCAGCAAATCGTCCTTTTCCTGTGCGGTCATACGTCTCGGCTCGTAAGCCGTGTTGGCCTCACGTGCGGCCTCAACCTTTTTTAATGATTCCTGTAATTCGCTCGGATACACAATAAACCCCTCCTTACTTTTCAATGTCTCTGTTGTTGTACAGCTCTTTCAGTTCATCGACCGGTTTGCCCATTAAGGCTTCAATCAGGTCGTTAAAGGTACCGTCCTTAATCTCTTGCACACGGTTTGCAAGGTGAGCCGATTTGGGTGCCAAATATTTACCGTTTAAGCGGCGCGCCAGCATGGCCACCTGCGGATGCGAGATGCCGGCCGGACAGCGGGAGGAGCAAACGCCGCACATAACGCAGTCGAACGATTCCTCGGCGCATTTTTCAAATTCGCCGCGCTGCGCATAGGCAATGTACTGCATAACATTTAAGCTTTGCGTACAGCTTTTGGTACAGGCGTTGCAGCCCACACAGGCATAAATTTCGGGGTAAAGCTGCATCATAATCTGCTCTGTCGGCTTTATTTCTTCAATGTTGTAAATTTCTTTAACCAAGGGGAAGAAGGGCAGCGTTGCCACATACATATTGTTTTCAACCTTTGTCTGGCAGGCAAGACAAGCCTTTAACTCGCGGTCGCCCTTAATGCGATAGATCGTGGCGCAGGCACCGCAAAAGCCGTTACGGCAGCCGCAGCCGCGTACCAGCTGATAGCCTGCATACTCCATGGCGCGCATAATGGTTAAGTGCGCGGGGACGGTGTATTGCTTACCAAACAGGTAAATGTTTACCATGTTTTCCATTGTACAATCTCCTTTCAAACCGTTACGTATTAATATTCGTTGGGCAGCTCTTCAAGCTCATCGCAGCGGAACACCGGCCCGTCCTTGCAGACGTATTTTGCGCCGATGTTGCAGCGGCCGCATTTGCCGATGCCGCATTTCATGCGCAGCTCCATGGTGGTGTAAACCTGTGTTTTATCAAAGCCCAGCTCTAAAAGGCCTGCCAGGGTGAACTTAATCATAATCGGCGGGCCGCACAAAATTGCAATTTTATCGGTTGTAAAGCCCAGCTCTTTTACGTAATTCGGAACAAAGCCCACGTGGCCGTCCCATTCCGGCTGCGGATTATCAATTGTTAAATGCACATTCACGCCGGCATCCTGCGACCATTCATCAATAATTTCTTTATAGTCTACCAAGTCCTGCATACTGCGTGAACCGTACACAATGTCGATTTTGCCGTAACGGTCACGATAGTGGCGGCAATAGTTAATCACAGAGCGCAGCGGCGCAAGACCGATACCGCCGGCGATAAAGAGCATATCGTGTCCGACAAACGCGGTATCGACCGGGAAGGGATGGCCGTACGGTCCGCGGATGGTGATTTGCTGGCCGACCTCCATCGAATGGAGCCACTGCGTTACACAGCCGCACTTTTTAATGGAAAATTCCATAAACTCTGTATTGGTGGGGGAGGAGGTGATGGAAAACATCGCCTCACCCACGCCGGGAATAGAGAGCATGGCGCACTGTCCCGGCTTATGCTCAAAGGCCTTTTTGCCGTCCGGCGTCACCACGCGGAAGGTTTTTACATCCGGCGTGTCAATGCGAATATCGGTTACAACGCCGATTACGGGGATTAACGCTTCTTTTGTTTCAGGCATTGTCTCGGCCTCCTAACTGTTTCATAACTTTCACAATGTTCATCTGAATCGGGCACTTGGCCAGACAGCGGCCGCAGCCGACGCAGGAGAACAACCCGTCGTTATTGCTGGGATAATACACAAGCTTGTGCATAAACCGCTGACGGAAACGTTCCAGCTGAGTCAGTCTGGGCTGACCGGCGGACATTTTGGTAAATTCGGAATACATGCACGAATCCCAGCAGCGGAAACGCTTAATGCCGTGGCCTGTGTTAAAGTCCTTAATATCATAGCACTGACAGGTGGGGCAGACAAACGTACAGGTACCGCAGCCCAGGCAGCTTTCCGAAAGTGTGCCCCAGGCCGGGTCGTTAAAGAAGGCCTCTGTTTTGCCGGCGCCGAAACGGTCTTTTGTAAGGTTTGCCAGGGGCAGCGAGGCCATCCGTTTGCGGATAGTTTCCTTTTGTGCCTTAACGGCAGCGTCGTCCGCTTCCTCCGTTACATCGGCAAGAGCCGCAAGCAGCGCTTCACCTTTCTTGGTTTTGGCCGCTAAATACAGTGCGTCCTCTGTTTTATGGCAAACAATATCGCCTTCGGGGTCTGCCGCGTCAATATCAAACGTTTGGCAGAAACAGGTTTCCACCGGGCGCGTACAGGCCATAGAGATAATCAGGCCGTGATTGCGTCTGTTTTGGTAATAGGTATCCACAGGATCCTGCAAAAAGACCTTATCCAAAACGGTAAAACTGCGGACATCGCAGGCGCGTACGCCGAAAATGACAAAATCCTCATGCTCGCTGCGCGTATCAATGACTTCAACCGTTTTGCCCTCTACCTTAAAATCCATTAAATTTTCGGTTTGCGGAAAGAAAAAGTCCTTTGCGCTGCGTACCGTATTTAAAGAATTGGTCAGCTTTTTGCCGCTTTCCCATTTTTCAAAACGAGCGCCGCCCTTGGTATCCGTCGGGATATACAGAGTCTCGCGCGAGGCGATGGCCTCAAAAAAACGATCAATTGCTTCAAGCGCTACCTTACGCATTCTGTTCACCCCTTTCCACAGCCTCGGCCGGTTCGGGATCGTCCGTGCTGTAATTGACAATCGGCGCGCGGCTGCCAACCTCAAGGCCGGCCTGATAATCGCCGTAGAGATTGTCAATATCCTTAATAAACTTACGGTTTAACAGGTGCAGGGGGATGTGCTGCGGACAAACGCGCGAACATTCGCCGCAATCCGTACAGCGCCCTACAACGTGAAACGCGCGGATAATATGAAACATTTTTTCTTCAAACGAATTGGCTGCCGCCTTGTTTTCAACACCGGATTGCGGATTATCAAACACGCATTTTTCGCAGGTGCAGGCCGGACATACGTCACGGCAGGCGTTACAGCGGATGCAGCGTGACAGCTCGTTTTGCCAGAAGGCAAAACGTTCATCGGGCGTCATGCTCTCGATGCGGCTGACCTCGTCAAAACGGCCGGAGTCAAGCACTTCGCCCTCGCTGCCCAAAAGCTCATCATACGCTACGTGCAGCTTGGATTTGCAGTGCACACAGCGGTCGGGCAGCAGCTCGGCGCGGTCAAGCTTAATGGTGCCGTCGTACAGAGTTTCCACCAAAACAGAGTCATCCTCGGTATATACGGCGGCGATGCCTTCGGCTGAATCCTTAATTTTATTCACGTCCAGCATGCCGGCACAGGGAATCCCGACGGCATAGACCTTTTCGCGGTTAAACCGATGCTCGGTTAACAGCTGGTTAAAGCTGTACGTATCGCACGGCTTTAAAAAGACCAAAACCTTGCCTTCGGTTTTTTCGGTTTCGCGAATTAAATACTTCGAGAAGTTTGCGCCGCAGAAATCGTTCCAAACAAAGCCCGCGGCAAGAGCCTCGGCCGATTGGAACACGCCGGGCGTTACATCATAGTCAAATTCTCCGCGCTTCCAGCCCAAAACACGGTCAACCGTACCGGCCGACAGCAGCTCGGAAGCCTTACTTACGAGAATTTCGCGTTCTATTTCCTGCATCGCAAATCCTCCAATCTCTTGTTTTCGCCGAGAGCCGCTACGGTTTCGGCAAAATCCTGCATGGTTGCGGCAAATTTTGCACCCTCTGCCGCGCTGACCCATTCCACACGGGTACGCTCTTTTTCAATGCCCAAATAGTCCAGCATAGAGAAAAGAAGCGACATACGACGGCGCGTGTAATAGTTACCGGAGGTGTAGTGGCAGTCTCCGGGATGGCAGCCGCACAAAATGACACCATCGGCTCCGCGCTGAAACGCACGGAGGATAAACATGGGGTTGACCCTGCATGAACAGGGAACGCGGATGATTTTAACATCCGCCGGGTAGCTTAAGCGGTTATTGCCGGCCAAATCCGCACCGGCATACGAACACCAGTTACAGCAGAATGCCACAATAAGCGGCTTATATTCCTTTACTTGCATATTGCGTCCACCTCCGCCATAATTTGTTGATTCATAAAGCCGCGCAAATCCATCGCACCGGACATGCAGGCAACCGTACAAGCGCCGCAGCCCTGGCAAACCGCCGGGTTTACAACCGCTACGCGGCGCACCTTTGTGGTGCGGTTCGGCATTCTGAATTCTTTATCTTCATACGTGATTGCGCCATAGGGGCAAACCTTTTCACAGGTCGAGCAGCCGTTACACATCATTTCGTCCGAATGTGCAACACAAGGGTTGCCCATCAGCTTATCCTTGGCTAAAAGACCGATGACCTTAGCGGCTGCCGCACCGGCCTGGGATACCGTTTCGGGGATATCCTTGGGTCCCTGGCAGGCACCGGAGAGGAACACACCGGCTGTGGGGCTTTCAACAGGCCGCAGCTTGGGATGCGCCTCGGTGAAAAAGTCGTTTGTGTCCATGCTGGCCGTCAGCATGGTAGCCAGCGGACGTGCCGAGCGGTCAGGCTCAATCGCCGCAGCCAGCACCACCAAGTCGGCATCGATATGCAGTTGGCGGTTGGCCAAAAGGTCAGAGGCCTGCACATGCAGCTTGCCGTTTTCGGGCGTTACCTTGCCGACCATACCTTTAATATAATGCACGCCGTATTCTTCAACGGCACGGCGGTAAAACTCGTCAAAGTTTTTGCCGGGGGTACGCACATCAATATAAAATACATAAACATCCGTATCGGGATATTTATCACGCGTGAGCATGGCATGCTTTGCCGTGTACATACAGCAGATTTTTGAGCAATATTCCTTGCCTTTTTCCGCGCAGGCCGCGCAGCGCGAGCCAACGCACTGTACAAACACCAGCGTGTGGGGATGCGCACCGTCCGACGGGCGCAAAAGCTTGCCTTGTGTGGGGCCTGCCGCATTCATCAAACGCTCAAACTCTAAGGAGGTGATTACGTCTTTCGACTGCGAGTAGGCATATTCATCGAATTTTTCCATCGAAATGGGATTAAAGCCCGTTGCGGCCACAATGGCGCCGTACTTTTCCTCCACAAATTCATCCTTTGCCTTATAATCGATGGCACCGGCCGTACAGACCTTAGAGCAAAGGCCGCACTTGCCGGTTTTCAGCATGGTGCAGTAATTCGGGTCAATGGTTGCCACCTTGGGCACGGCCTGTGCAAACGGAATATAGATGGCACGGCGCGTATCCATACCCAGGTTAAATTCGTTGGGTACTTTCTTTTGCGGACATTTTTCGGTGCAGGCACCGCAGCCGGTGCACAAATCTTCTTTTACATACCGTGCGCGGCGCTTAATGGTAACATCAAAATTGCCGACAAAGCCCTTGACCTCGGTCACTTCGGAATATGAGAAAATTCTGATTTTCTCGTGTTGTGCCACATCCACCATTTTAGGGGTTAAAATACAGGCGGCACAGTCGAGCGTGGGGAAGGTTTTATCCAGCTGCGACATTTTACCGCCGATGGTCGGCTTGGTTTCGACAATGTCAACCGGAAAGCCTGCATCTGCAATATCGAGCGCGGTTTGAATACCGGCGATACCGCCGCCGATGACAAGCGCGCGCTTGGTTACGGGGCTTTCGCCCGGTGTGAGCGGTGTGTTCAGGTTCACCTTGGCCACAGCCGCTTTGCCGAGAATGATGGCCTTTTCCGTGCCGATGGGCATGTCCTTATGCACCCAAGAGCACTGCTCGCGAATGTTGGCGATTTCGACCATATATGAGTTTAACCCGGCCTTGGCCGCGGTTTTTCTGAAGGTTGCCTCGTGCATACGGGGCGAGCAGGAGCAAATGACGATGCCGGTGAGCTTATGCTCGGCAATGGCATTTTGAATCATATCCTGTCCGGCCTGAGAGCACATGTATTGATAATCGGTGGAGAAAACAACCCCCGGCTCGTGAGAAAGAGCCTCTGCAACCGACTTAACATCAACCGTTCCGGCAATATTTGTTCCGCAGTGGCAGACAAATACTCCTATTCTTTGCATGGAATGTATCTCCTTTCTACTTTGTATATTTTCTGTATGCGCTGACAATGGCCTGCTGAGGCAGGTCTTCATCCAAAAGCGCGGGAATATCATTTGGCGTCAGGTGATTGGCGCCTTTTTCACGGATGACCGACAAACGCAGCGCCTCTACCAGCTTGGCCGGCTCTACGCCGCGCGGACATCGATCCACACAGGCAAAGCACGAAAGGCATTTATAAATGGAATCGGAAGCCAAAAGCGGCTCGATATCGCCCGTTTCGACCATATAAACAAACTGATGCGGATGATATTCCATTTCGTCATAGCTTGGGCAGGTGCCGGAGCACTTACCGCAGCGCATGCATTTCAGCGGATTCACGCCGCTCATGCGCAAAATTTGTTCCTTTTGGCGTTCATTCTTCTCCATGGGTATCCTCCTTTACGCCAAGCGCCTCTGCCAGCAGCTCGGTAAAGTATACAACCGGCAAGGAACTGCCGTTTTTTACAAGATTATAGCGGCAAAGCGGACAGGCTGTTACAATCAGCTCGGCACCGCCGTCGGCCGCGTTTTTCACAACGGCATTGCTCTTTTTCCGCGCCGATTCGGCATCCTCAAGCGCAATATAGCCGCCGCAGCACTCGTTCCGCTTGGCATAGGTGACAGGCTCGGCGCCCAGCGCGCGGATAAAGTCCTCCATAATCTGCGGATTTTCGGGGTCGTCCATTTGCATCACCGCACCGGGACGCAAAAGCAGGCAGCCGTAATACGGTGCAATTTTTTTGCCCGTCAGCGGATGCTTGACCGCAGTCGCTACCTTGTCAAATCCAACCGTGTCACGCAGCAGCTCTAAATAGTGCAGCACCTGTGTTTCACCGGTATACGGGCCGGAAAAAGACTCGTCCTGTGCCATATATCGGTTAACCTTAGCGGCAAAATCCGCATCGGTGCACATGGCATGGTTGGTTTGCTTAATCACGTTATGACAGGCTGAGCACACCGTTACCAAGGGTCTTTCGCTGTTTTGCGCGGCAAGCAGGGCGCGTACGGATGAAAGCTTTGTGGCGATTTCATCCCTGGCGCTTGTAAAAACGCCGCCGCAGCATTGCCAGTTTTCAATTTCGCAAAGCTCTACGCCCAGCGCGGCCGCGCTTTTGCGGGCGTAGGCGTCCAGCTCCTTTGCCTTGGTACGGAGGGTGCAGCCCGGAAAATAACTAACCTTCATTGTTTACCTCCATATGCTTACTTTTAACGGGAATTACACCATTTGTTCGGGGTGGAATACCTCGTCAAATTTTTCTTCGGTTAAAAAGCCTAATGCTACGCAGGCTTCTTTTAAGGATATATTATCTTTATACGCCTTTTTGGCGGTTTTTGCTGCGTTTTCGTAGCCGATATACGGATTGAGCGCCGTTACCAGCATCAGCGAATTGTGCAGGTTGTGATACATTTTGTCACGGTTGGCACGAATCCCGACAGCGCAGTGAATGTTAAAGGAAACGATGGCCTCTGCCAAAAGCCGTGCCGACTGCAGGAAGTTATAGGCTGCAACGGGCATAAACACGTTCAGCTCGAAGTTCCCCTGCGATGCTGCAACCGTTACGGCCGTATCGTTACCCATAATCTGCACGGCTACCATGGTAACCGCTTCGCACTGTGTGGGGTTTACCTTGCCGGGCATAATGGATGAACCCGGCTCGTTTTCGGGAATGGTGATTTCGCCCAGACCGTCTCTGGGGCCGGAGGCCAGCCAGCGGACATCGTTGGCGATTTTCAGCATGTCGCAAGCCGTTGCCTTAATGGCACTGTGCGCAAACACAAACTCGTCCTTCGAGGTCAGCGCGTGGAACTTATTGGCTGCCGTTACAAACGGCTTGCCCGTCAGCTCTGCCATTTTTTTGGCCGAAAGTTCTGCAAAACCCTTGGGGGCATTTAAGCCCGTCCCGACGGCTGTGCCGCCCAGCGCCAGCTCACACAGGGGGCGAACCGCCATACGCAGCAGCTCTGCATCACGCTCTAAGCTGGCGCGCCAGCCGCTGATTTCCTGGCTGAACCGAATCGGCGTTGCATCCTGCAAATGTGTGCGGCCGGATTTAACAATCCCCTCATGCTCGGCCTCAAGCTTTTTAAAGGTTTCAATTAAACCTTCAATGGCCGGCAACAGCTTATCTTCAATGGCAATCACAGCCGAAATATGCATAGCTGTGGGGAAGGTGTCGTTCGAGGACTGACTCATGTTAATATCATCGTTGGGGTGCACCAGCTTTTTGCCGGCCAGTTGGTTGGCACGGTTGGCAATGACCTCGTTTGCGTTCATGTTAGACTGTGTGCCCGAACCGGTCTGCCAAACAACCAGCGGAAAATGATCGTTTAAAGCCCCGGAGATAACCTCATCGCAGGCCTTTGTAATGACGGCCAGCTTTTCATCCGTCATTTTTTCGGGCTTCAGTTCATGATTGGCAAGCGCCGCACCTTTTTTTAAAAGGCCGAAGGCATGCGTAATTTCGCGCGGCATGGTTTCGATGCCGACGCCGATGTTAAAATTCTCGTGGCTTCTTTGCGTTTGTGCCGCCCACAGTCTGTCGGCCGGTACCTGCATTTCACCCATGGAATCGTGTTCAATACGGTATTTCGTCATAAATTAATCACCCTTTTTCTTAAAACAAATCGTTTTATCGTTTTGTTATATATCCAGCTGAGAGATAACATCCTTTAATGTTTGTGCACTGTGCTGCAGCTTTATAATTTCCTCTGTTGTCAGCGGCAGCAAGACCTTAGAGTGTGCACCCTCTTTGCCGAGAATGTTCAAAACGCTCAGGCACACATCCTCCACGCCGTATTCGCCGTGCATGGGGGTTGAAACCGTCATGGTTGTGTCTATGCCGTGCAGCAGGCATTTGCAAATGTGGCAAACCGAAACCGAAACGGCATAGAAAGTCGCGCCCTTGCGCTCAATAACGCGTCCGCCGGATTTACGCACATACTGCTCAACCTCTTCATAATTCAGTGCTGGCGAAATTTCGTTTGCGCCGGCAATAACGCGGCTGCAATCGGCAATCGGCACGTTCGAGATGTTGGCAATGGACCACGGCACAAACGAGGAATCGCCATGCTCACCCATTACATATGCATGCACATTGGTTTGGTTAATATTATAATATTCGGCCAAACGGGCGCGCAGACGCGACGTATCCAAAATGGTACCCGAACCGATGATGCGGTTTTCGGGCAGGCCGGAGCATTTATAAAATGTATAGGTTAAAATATCAACCGGGTTGCTGACTATTATATAGGTAGCATCCGGTGCATATTTTGTAATTTCGGGTATAATCGACTTTGTGATGTTTACATTTGTCTGTGCCAGTTCCAGACGGGACTGACCGGGTTTTCTTGCAATGCCCGATGTTAAAATAACAATGTCGGAGCCTTGCGCGTCGCGGTATTCACCGGCGTAAATCGAACATGCGCTGCAAAACGGCGTACCCTGACGGATATCCAGCGCTTCGCCCAGGGCTTTTTCGCTGTTAATATCAATCATAACAATTTCGGAGGCAAGCCCCATAACCGTTAACGTGTAAGCGATGGTTGAACCAACGCTGCCTGTGCCGATGATTGAAATCTTGTTCATAACACACCATCCTCTTTTTTACAAAATCACTTATTTTACTACATTTTATATTATAGCACAAATAAGATTGTTAAGGAATTACCAATCTTTTAT